>NZ_WXWP01000328.1:0-46867 GCF_009904765.1 Vibrio sp. V39_P1S14PM300 | reverse complement strand
TTCTGGTCTTCGAGCAAACGAAGCCCGGTTGCTTGAAATCCCTACGGCTTTGCCACCTCTTTCAGACCCTAGCAGAAATGCTGGGGTCTTTTTGTTGGTGGGTAAGCCCGCTCCCTGTGATGAATGTGACGCCCGAGTCGCTCTCACGCGTTTCGAGCTGGAATCCTTCGAAACCCCCAGTGGTGAAGGTTGAGGTTGGTTGTGTATCGATAATTATTTTTTCTTTGTTAGGCCCCATTCTTGAAAGAGTTCTATTAGCCTAATCTCTGTGTTGTTTCTGTCGGCTCCGAAACCCTAGCCACTGTCATACTGGAGGGCTTGGCTCGAGTGTCCGTGACTCACTCCAAGACGAGTCAGACATAACCAGAATTTACATACGGAAGGTGTTCGGGTTCGATAAGACTTATGTTTGGCGGACCAAGTGTGTGGAGACTGGTGAGCTAGCAAAGCACCTTCTCTAATAGGAAAGAACGCTCGCTGTATACTAGGCCGTGTGAGGAAGCAGCTGTACAGGAGAATGAGTAAAGAAAAAGCCGCGACAGGGTCAGCGGCTTTTTGCGTCAGAGTACCGGTTAAGTGTGTTTCGCTAGCGTCAGTGCTTTGCGGGTGACTTCATGAGCGGCTTTGTTCAGGCTTTGCTTTTCAAGAGCATCAGCCAGATACGCATAATCCGAGACATTAGAGCGATGTGATAACGCGGCTTCCAAATGAGTCTGGGCCTCTTTCCATTTTTGATCTCGCAGATACAACTGTCCGAGCGCACTGTGCGCTTCCGCGTTGGTGGCCTCCCTACGTAAAGCATCTTGCAAGAATACTTCGACTGGGTGGCGATCGGTCAGGTTCATTTCTGGGATCAGGGCATACAGTTCAGGTATCGATTGTTTCTTCAATGCTTCTTTGACCACAGTGAATGCTTCGTAATCGGCTTTGCGTGCGATTAACTGACGGGCAAAACAATGCACTAAGTGGGTATCGTTTTTCAGTTTACGGGACAAACTGTTCCAGTGCTGAATGAGTCCCTCACTGCCTTTTTGCTCGGCGATATCACGCAACAGGCCGCATTGGGCTTTCTGACTCAATTCATCATGCTCTGATTGTGTGATCAGTTTGGCTTTGACCAGACTAGGCAGAAGCTCAATCAACGGCTGCCATAACTTGAGTTCTAAATAGACTCCCTTTAACAGGTCGATAATCACGCTGTTGGTTGGGTACTGACCTTTGAGCGTCGACAGCGTGTCGAATGCTTCTGCATATTGCTTGGTGCGGATTTGCTGTTTCGCTTTAGTCAGTTCAACAGCCAGTTTTGCGTCTTCTTGTTGCCCGGCCAGTGCCAGATACTCATCCCGCTTTTGGGTATCGCCTTGGCCCAGAGCGGCTTCCGAGGCGACCAGGTAGCACAGCAGCGGCATGTCGTGATGATTGGCCCAGCGCGTCACTTTTTTCTCGGCGGCTTTAAAGTCCCCTTCCAGAAGTTTGATGATGCCCTCATTGGTGTAACGGCGGGAGCGACGCTGCTTACGTACATTAAACCAGTTCCAGGTGACGGAGCTGGCGTACAAGGCTTTCTTGATCGTGTACTCAAGTGCAAAAAGTGCGGCCAGTGCCGCGATGATAAAGATCACCAGTGTGGTCACGCTCATTTCTATGGTTTTGTCGGCGATGGAGATGAGGACGTATCCCTGCTGACCGGAGTATTGAGTGCCGACGAACAGGCCCGCTCCCAAAACAACAAAGAGAAATATTATCCGGAACATTATTTCTCCTCCGTGATCAATGTGGTTACTTCACGACGCAGTCGCTCTGTGATTACACGGTTCAGAATATCTTGAGTTTCCAGCTCGACTGGATACTCGACCTGGATCTCTTGTTTACCCAGCTGTTCCAGCACAGCGTTAAAATCCCGGACGCCTTTATCTTTTTGGTTCAGGTAGTTGCCGGACCACTCCAGGGCAGTGGACAAAGCGGAGGTGTACACTGGCTGTTGTTCCTGATACACCGCGCGGATCGCGGTTTCCAGTTTGGCTTTGATGTTTTCTTTGAGGTAAAAATCTTGCTCAGGCGTCAGCAACGGAACGACATTACCATCGCGGGTACGGAAAGTGATGAAGTTTTCACTGAAGTCTTTCAGCGAGGTCATCAGATTGGTCTGCCAATCATTGATGTCATCCGAAACTGGCTGTTCGTCTGCGTGGGCTTCTTTCGGCAAAAGCGCGTTCGCTAGGGGCAGGCGGTCAACTTTTTGTTGCAGTGCCGTGATGCGCAACACCAGTCCGTCACGATCGACCAGCGGAATCGATTTAAGATCCGTGATGTCGTTGGCCATGGCTTTGCGTAGCGGTACCAGGCTTGGATCGTTGAGCGCCGCAATACGTTGATCGGCACTTTCCATCAAGCGAGTTGCGGTCTCCGCATCGTGCTCAAGAAACAGTTTACGACCGGCCAGTTTGACCAAGTAATTGGCTTCCGCCAGCAGCCAGTCATTCGGGCGGCGACCTTTCACATCGGCAATCGCCAGTTGCAGGCTTTCAATGCTTTTTTGTTGCTGGGTCAATACGGTTTCCGCACGATGGGTGATTTCGGTTGCCTTTTTAACTGTTTGTTGCTTCATGCTGTCCAGATCGGATTGCATTGCTGTTTGGGCTTGAGCTAACTGGGTCTTCAGGGCTGAAATCTGTGCCTGATATGCTGCGTCTTTCTGGCTGGCGTGGTACGCCAGACCACCGCTGAGGGCAATGGAAATCACAATCGCAACAATGCCAAGTTTCACGCCGCGTTTGGCTTGTTTTTCCGCATTAGACGTTGATTTGCCCGCTTCTGACGCGGCGTCAGAGCGGGAGGATTGTGATGCTTGAGCGGGTTTGGCTGGCTGAGCATTGTCCTTATTCTCGGCCTTGCTTTCAGGCGATGTGGTGTCAGCGCCTGAAGTCGGGGATGTTTTCTCTTCAGGGTCAATGTGCTCATTGTTATTTTTGCTTGTCATTGCGTATGTCCTGTTATGTGAGCTGGAGAGCTTTCATTATTTCATTGTTTGATGCGCCACCGACATTGACGACGTGGCGAAAGCCAAGCTGATGTGCTTGTGTGCAGATCCTTGCACTCGGCACCAGCAAGCGTTGTTTCTGCACCCACGGCTGTATCGCCGCGGGAAGTTGCGCAAATAGAAAACGGAGTTGTTCGGCACTGGTCACGACCAGCGTATCTACCTGTTGCGCTTGCCAGTCGGCGACGCTGCGTTTGGCGTCGAAGACCAGGTTGTGTCGCTGGTATGCTTCCAGGTAGTGAACATGCGCCCCTCTGGCGGTGAGGGTATCGTAAATCAACTCACGTCCCCCGTTGCCGCGCAAAATCAGTATTTTCTTATCCTGCACTTGTTGCAACTGCGGCAGTTGCAATAAGTGCTCGCTGTCACTGATGTCCGGGTAGTGTACTTTTTGTTGCGTGGCTTTGCTTAAAACGTGCGCAGTTTTTTGACCAACGGCAAGGTATAGGGTGTTGGTCGGCCAGGGGTGTTGGTTTTGAGACAGTGTCAGGTCGGCAAAATGCGCGGCGTGTTGGCTCACCGCAATGAGGATGTCGCTGTGAGGAAGACGCGTCAGCAACTCACTTAGTTCGCGTCCGGGATCAATGCTGATTAAAGGATGATAAATCGCTGGCTGGCCGACCTGAGCCAGTTGTTGGCAGAGCTGTTGCCCCGCCGGCGCGGGGCGGGTGACCAACACCGTCATGGTTTACTCGTGATCCTCATACAAGCGGGTCAGAATGGCTTTCGCTCCCTGATCAAGCAACTGCTGCGCCAGTGTGACGCCGAGTTGTTCCGCCTGCTGGCGATGCCCGCGTATTTCACCGCGTATAATTTGGGAGCCGTCTGGCTCACCCACCAGAGCGCGGAGCCAGAGCTCATCGCCATCGAGCAGCGCATAGCTGCCGATCGGTACCTGACATCCGCCTTCCAGTGTCAGGTTCATGGCCCGTTCGCACTTGACCCGGTCAGCGGTGTCTGGGTGGTTGAGGGGTGCCAGAAGGGTCAGCAGACGCTCGTCATCCAGACGGCATTCGATACCAACAGCGCCCTGGCCGACGGCTGGCAAAGATTGTTCTGGTTCAATAAAGCTCCGAATGCGTGACTCCAGTTCGAGACGCTTTAAACCAGCCGCGGCCAAGATGATGGCGTCGTATTCGCCTGCATCGAGTTTACCCAGCCGTGTGCCCACGTTACCACGCAGCTCTTTGATCACCAGATCGGGGCGATACTCTTTTAACTGACATTGACGGCGCAGACTGCAGGTGCCGACAACGGCGCCTTGCGGCAGATCATCGACATTGTGGTAAGTATTGGAGACAAAGGCATCACGTGGGTCTTCACGCTCACAGATGGTGACCAGTCCCAAGCCGGGTGGAAAGTCGACCGGAACGTCTTTCATCGAATGCACGGCCAGATCGGCACGCCCTTCCAGCATCGCGACCTCAAGCTCTTTAACGAACAGGCCTTTACCACCGACTTTGGCCAGTGGTGTATCCAGAATCACGTCACCTTTGGTCACCATGGTGACCAACTCCACCTCCAGGCCCGGGTGAGCGGCTTGCAGGGCGTCTTTAACAAAGTGAGCCTGCCATAAAGCGAGGGGACTTTTTCGCGTGGCGATTCGGATAGGAGTGGACTGTGTCATGGGTATCCTGTTGTTCGGTGTATAATGCTCTAATCCTACCATTCCCTGTGGGAAAGTCTCATCTCTAGATCGCGAGGCGGACAAATTGGCATGTAAGCCAGGCTGCATCGGCAAAAGAATGTGATTAAAGTCTCAACTCGGCGATGTGTGATTATCAGATCGATCAGTTGCGTACCACACTATGTCGAAATCCAATATGACAGAGACGTTTCAACGTCAGACGAGCGCAAGAGTTCGTTCATTTCTTTACCAATCGAAATAAAAGTGTTAGATTGATCACGTTTTGTCGGTGCGATAGAATAAAAGTTAAACAGAGCACCTTAAAGAATTGAAACCAAGGACTTGACCTTGAAGGCGTACACCCAGACCCTGATCCAGCGTTTAGACAAACTGAACCAGCAACGCAGTGAGCGTGCGCTGGCTCTTATGGACGTGCAAAGTCAGCGTGTCTTCCACCTGATCCCGGTCCTGTTTCATTTCAATCATCCCATTCTTCCCGGTTACCATCACGATGACGTCCCACGCGGGGTGTTCGGCATGGCGTTCAATGACGTGCAGCAGCAATTCATTGAAGAAACCGAACTGACGATCGGTCAGTCTCTCAACTCCCCAGCGCAACATGACATTCTCGGTCTTTATACCATGGGCAGTACGTCTTCGATCGGACAGAGCACATCGAGTGATCTGGACATCTGGGTGTGCATTTCACCGACGATGGGCAAAGACGCGCGTGAGGTGCTGATCCGTAAATGCCTTCTGATCACGGAGTGGGCTAAAAGTCAGGGGGTGGAAGCCAACTTTTTCCTGATGGATGAGACGCGTTTTCGCACCAATCAGTCGGAAGAGATGACGGGGGATAACTGCGGCTCGTCACAACATTTGCTGTTGCTGGACGAATTCTACCGCAGCGCGGTACGCCTGGCGGGCCAGCGTCTGCTGTGGCAAATTGTGCCGCCGGAAATGGAAGAGTGCTACGACGAATACGTTGCCAACCTGTGTCGCGAAGATCACATCGACTGCAGTGAATGGATCGACTTCGGTAAACTCAACTGCATTCCGGCTGAAGAGTATTTCGGCGCGAACTTGTGGCAGTTGTACAAAAGTATCGACTCGCCCTACAAGTCGGTGTTGAAAGCGATTCTGCTTGAAGCGTATTCGTGGGAGTACCCGCACACTCAGTTATTGTGTATTGATACCAAGCGCCGTTTCTTTGCGCATGAGCCGGATCTCTATGGTATGGATGCGTACTATCTGATGCTGGAAAAAGTGACCCGCTATCTGGAACGTATTCAGGATGAAACCCGGCTGGATCTGGTGCGGCGCTGTTTTTATCTCAAAACCCACGAAAAATTGTCGCGTGAGCCGGGTGCCGGTTCTGTGCCCTGGCGCCGTGCGGCACTGAGTGACATGATCAGTCGTTGGAATTGGGATGCCAACACACTGGTGGAGCTGGATAATCGCCGCAACTGGAAAGTAGAACAGGTCAAAATAATGCATCATCAGTTGCTGGATGCACTGATGCTCAGCTATCGTAACCTGATCCAGTTTGCCCGTCGCAATGACATTACCTCGGCTATCAGTCCTCAGGACATCAGTATTCTGGCGCGTAAGCTGTACGCGGCGTTTGAGGTGCTGCCGGGCAAAGTGACGCTGCTCAATCCCCAGATCTCTCCGGATTTACATGAACCGGATCTGACGTTCATTCAGGTACCGGAAGGACGCACCAATAAATCTGGCTGGTATCTGTACAAGCAACCCCTGGTGCCGCATCGCATTCTTGGTCAGCCGAGTCTGGAGCACAATGAATACCTGAGCAAACTGGTCGCCTGGGCGTTTTTTAACGGCATGATTACCGAATCAACCCGGCTGCATTCTGTGGTGCGTGACTCGCACCTGGACATCGATAAGTTTTATCAGATGGTCAGCGATTTGCGGAATACGTTTTCACTGCGCAAACGTCGCCCGAGCATGCAGGCACTGGCCAGTCCGTGTGAAATCAGTCAGTTGACCATGTTCATCAACTTTGAGAACGATCCGACGCAATCCCTGCAGGGTAAAGCGCTTAAGGTGGACATGAAAAACATCGATATCTTCAGCTTTGGCCCACAGCAGAAAAATCTGGTTGGCAGTGTTGACTTGGTGTATCGAAATTCCTGGCATGAAGTGCGCACATTGCATTTTAAAGGTGAGACGGCCATTCTGGACGCGTTGAAAACGGTATTGGGTAAGATGCATCAGGATGCGCTACCGCCGGAGTCGGTCGATGTGTTCTGCTACAGCAAGAACTTGCGTGGCGTGATGCGCAACATGGTCTATCAGTTGCTGGCTGAATGTATCGACTTGCGCCTCAAGCCCGTGGAACCGGAGAAACGTCGCCGTTTTAAAGCCTTGCGTCTTGGTGACAAGATGTACGGGTTGTTCTTCGAACGGCGCGGTGTGTCGGTACAGAAGCTGGAGAACTCGGTCGATTTCTATCGCTGTATCTCCACCAATAAGCTCAATGGTTCTCCCTTGCTGGTGCTCGACCGTGAACAGGATTACCAGTTGCCGGAAGTGGTGGATGGTTTTGCCAGTGAAGGTCTGATCCAGTTCTTCTTTGAAGACACCGAGCAGGGGTTCAATATTTTTGTGTTGGACGAAGCCAACCGGATTGAGGTCTACCACCAGTACAGTGGTGAGAAAGATGAGATGATCGCCAGCGTGAACAGCTTTTATACTTCGGTGCGTGATGACGATTGTTTGTCGTCGCAGTTTATTAACTTCAACCTGCCGCAGTATTATCAGATTGTGCACCCTGAGGACGGAGAGAGCTACATCGTGCCATATCGCAACGATGGTTGCGCCTACACCAAGCCATCGCGCGCAGTGAACGCCTGATAAAAAAGAGCCTTTTGGGCTCTTTTTTCGTTGTGGTGGACAGCTTACCAGTCGATGGATTCGCCGGCGTGTTTCTCGCACTCTTGTTTCACCATGGTGATGAATTCCACGCCGGTCTTGGAGCAGATCCACTCTGCGTCTTTGAGTTGAAAGTGAAAACCGCCCGATTTGGACGCCAGCCAAATCTCGTGCATCGGCTCCTGACGGTTGATGATGATCTGGCTGCGATCGTCAAATTCCAGAGTCATGACATTGCCGCTGGTCTCGTAATCGATGTCCGCGCCTGACTCATCAATTGCTTCTTCAATGATTTGCAGCTGGGAATCGACCAGTTGATGAAATTCAGTATCGTTCATCCTTTCTATCCTATTGCTTTTCCTGAGTGTGGTGCGATTATAGGGGGCATTGAATCAATAATCACGATATGCAAAATGAAAAAATCTATTATGGCGTTGTTTCTGTTATCGGTAATGGGACTGGCAGGCTGTGGTCAGACTGGCCCGTTGTACTTCCCGGAAGACGCTCAGCAGAATCAACCAGAGCAAGACCAGGCTCAATAACGTCATTTCAGTCGAATTTATAAGGGATAACACTTTGGATTATTTCAACTATCAGGAAGATGGCCAGCTTTGGGCCGAAGAAGTTGCGCTCGCCACTCTGGCTGAGCAGTACGGCACGCCACTTTATGTCTACTCACGCGCGACGCTGGAGCGTCACTGGAACGCGTTTGATAAATCCGTTGGTGAACATCCACATCTGGTCTGTTATGCCGTTAAGGCCAACTCCAATCTCGGGGTACTCAATGCCCTGGCGCGCCTTGGCTCTGGGTTTGATATTGTTTCCGGTGGAGAGCTAGAACGCGTGGTTGCCGCAGGCGGTGATCCGGCCAAAGTGGTTTTCTCCGGTGTGGGCAAAACCGAAGCGGAGATGAAGCGGGCACTCGAGCTCAACATCAAGTGCTTTAATGTGGAGTCGGAACCGGAGCTGGAGCGTCTGAATAAGGTCGCGGGAGAGCTGGGTGTCAAAGCGCCGATCTCACTGCGTATCAATCCAGACGTGGACGCCAATACTCACCCTTATATTTCGACTGGTCTGCGCGACAACAAATTCGGCATCGCTTTTGATCGAGCGGCGGATGTGTACCGGTTTGCTCAAAGCCTGGATAACCTTAATATCCAGGGCATCGACTGCCATATCGGCTCACAACTGACCAATATTGCGCCGTTTATTGATGCGACGGATCGTCTGCTGGCGCTGATCGATCAACTCAAAGCTCAGGGTGTGAATATCAAGCATCTTGATGTGGGCGGTGGTCTGGGGGTGGTGTATCGTGATGAACTGCCGCCACAACCGTCGGAATACGCCAAAGCGTTGCTGGCCCGTTTGAGTAACCATCAGGATTTGGAGCTGATTTTTGAGCCTGGCCGGGCGATCGCTGCCAATGCCGGCGTGTTGCTGACCCGAGTCGAGTTTCTCAAACACACCGAACACAAGAATTTTGCCATTATTGATGCGGCGATGAACGATTTAATGCGTCCTGCCCTGTATCAGGCGTGGCAGGATATTGTGCCGGTCTCCCCGCGACAGGGGGAAGCGGTGACCTACGACTTGGTTGGCCCGATCTGCGAAACCGGTGATTTCCTCGGCAAAGACCGCTCGCTGGTGCTGGAAGCCGGCGATCTGCTGGCGGTGCGATCTGCCGGGGCTTACGGCTTTGTGATGTCATCCAACTACAATACCCGCACCCGTGCGGCGGAAGTGATGGTCGATGGCGATCAGAGTCATCTGGTTCGTCAGCGTGAGACACTGTCCAGCTTGTGGGAACTTGAACACTTGCTTCCGGAGTAATAACACCAATATGCACTTCCATTTTTCCAAAATGCATGGTCTGGGCAACGATTTTATGGTCGTTGACTGCATTACCCAGAACATCTTTTTTTCTCCTGACTTGATCCGTCGTCTGGCGGATCGTCATACCGGTGTCGGCTTCGACCAATTGCTGGTGGTTGAAGCGCCGTACGATCCGGAAACCGACTTTCACTACCGGATTTTTAATGCCGATGGCAGTGAAGTTGAACAGTGCGGCAACGGGGCACGCTGCTTTGCCCGTTTCGTCCGGATGAAAGGTTTAACCAATAAGTTCAGTATCAGTGTCAGCACCAAGAAAGGTAAGATGATCCTCAGTGTGGAAGACGATGACCAGATCACCGTCAACATGGGGGTTCCTGAATTTGAACCGGGCAAGATTCCGTTTCGAGCCAAGCAGACAGAGAAAACCTATATCCTGCGTGTTGAGGACAAAACCTTGTTCTGTGGCACGGTCAGTATGGGGAATCCGCATGTGGTGACCGTGGTCGATGACGTAGACCATGCCGATGTGGAAACACTCGGACCGTTACTGGAATCGCATGATCGCTTCCCTGAACGGGTCAATGCTGGTTTTATGCAAGTGGTCAACCGCAATGCAGTGCGCCTGCGCGTGTATGAGCGTGGCGCTGGTGAAACGCAAGCATGCGGCAGTGGTGCCTGCGGCGCGGTGGCCGTGGGTATCATTCAGGGGTTACTGGATGACAATGTTACCGTGAGTTTACCGGGTGGTGAGCTGCGTATTCGCTGGCAGGGACCAGGTCAACCCTTGTTCATGACCGGTCCGGCGACCCATGTGTTCGATGGTCAACTGACGTGTTAAGGAGAGATTTTGGCTCACATTGAAGCAGATGCTCTGACCGCTGAGGTCGTGGCGGAGTATCTTCGTGATAACCCCGATTTTTTTCTTCATCGCCAGACCTTAGTTGAGAGTCTGGCACTGCCCAGCCAGGAGCAGGGCGCCGTGTCTCTGGTTCATGTTCAGCTGAGCCGTCAACGTCAGCGAATTGAAGAGCTGGAAGAGGAGATCACCACCCTGATGTCGCTTGCCGCCAGCAATGACCGCACGTTTCATGAATTTATGCAGCTGCAGGAGCAGATTTTGCGTTGCGCTACGCTCAGTGAGGCACTCAAGGCGATCGAGAACAAAGCGCGTGAGCTGAATCTGCGAGCGTACGTGCGCCTGCTCCGTCGTGAAGACGGGAAATACGCACTGAGTAAAGAGCAATACCAGCGTTTCGCCACCAATCACCTGAACGGCAAGCCGGCGTATCTGGGCCGGATGCGCAAAGCGGATCGTCTGGCGCTGTTTGGTGAGCATGCCGCGGCTCCGGAGATGGGATCCTACGTGGTGTTACCACTGCAAAAAGGCCAGCCTCAGGGAGTGTTGGCATTCTCCAGCGAAGAGGGCGGGCATTTTCAGCCGCACATGGATACGCTGTTTTTGCGTCATTTAGCGCTGGTGCTGGCGCACCTGATCGAGACCTTACCCTGGACAGAGACTCATGAACGAGCAACCGGCTCTTCTGCCTGAGCGGCTGCAGGCACCGCTGACGAGGTTTTACGAATACCTGCGCAGCGAAAAAGGCCTCAGCCTGCATACCCAGCGTAATTACAAGCAGCAACTGGAAACCATGGCGCACCACCTGGTTCAGATGGGGCTGTGCGACTGGCAACAGGTGGACGCGGCCTGGGTACGGCAACTGGCGAGCAAAGGCATGCGCGAAGGAATGAAAGCCAGCAGTCTGGCGACGCGGCTTTCTTCTTTACGCAGTTTTTTTGATTTTCTTATCCGACGTGGTGAGATCAGCGCCAATCCAGCCAAAGGGGTGTCTGCCCCGCGCAAGCAGCGTCCGTTGCCCAAGAACCTCGATGTGGATGAAGTGGGTCAGCTACTGGAAGTGAACGACGATGATCCGTTATCGATTCGCGATCGGGCGATGATGGAGCTGATGTACGGGGCGGGGCTGCGATTGGCCGAAATGGTCAGTGTTAATGTGCGCGACGTCAGTCTCAATTCCGGTGAGCTGCGTGTGGTTGGTAAAGGCGACAAGGAGCGCAAAGTCCCGTTTTCCGGTATGGCGCAGGAATGGGTGGCTAAGTGGCTCAAAGTACGTGCCACGCTGGCGAAAGCGGAAGAGCCGGCGCTGTTTGTTTCTAAACTTGGGGTACGCATTTCGCATCGAAATGTGCAAAAACGCATGGCGGAATGGGGACAGAAACAGTCAGTCAACAGTCACATCAGCCCGCATAAACTGCGCCATTCGTTCGCCACGCACATGCTGGAATCGAGCAATAACCTGCGAGCGGTGCAAGAGTTGCTCGGACACGAAAACATTTCCACCACGCAGATCTATACCCATCTCGATTTTCAACACCTGGCTCAGGCTTACGATCAGGCGCACCCACGCGCCAAAAAGAAAGGGAGCGACTAATGCAGTGTTACCGCCAACTGAATCCGGTCAAAGCGATGACGTTTGATCTTGATGACACTCTGTATGACAACCGGCCGGTGATCCGTCGGGTCGAAGAGCAGATGGTGGTCTGGCTGCACACGCATCATCCGCTCACCGCCAGTGAGTCACATAACTGGTGGACGGCACTCAAAATTCGTCTGGCTCAGCTTGAACCGGCATTGCGGCATGATGTTACGTTATGGCGTTTCCGGCAAATTGAGCAGGGGCTGATCGAACTCGGCTACACTCCGGCGCAGGCTGAACTTGCGGCACAGGCAGCCATTGAGGAAGTCTTGCGTTTGCGCAGTGATTTCACCGTGCCGCAGGAAACGCACCGGGTATTGGGGCAACTGGCCCAGCGTATGCCGCTGGTGGCGATCACCAACGGCAATGTGGATGCCGAGCGAATTGGGTTAGCGGGCTATTTTCAGCGGGTACTGAAAGCCGGTCCGGATGGTCGTGCTAAACCGTACCCGGATATGTTTGACCAGGCTCGTGAACAGCTCGGTCTGGACGCCGCTGAGATCCTGCATGTCGGCGATCATCCGGTGACCGATGTGGCTGGGGCACTGGATAATGGTTTTATGGCTTGCTGGTTCAATGACCAGCCGGCGAATCTGCGCGAGAACCGCAAAGCGCGTTTGTTGCCACACTTGACGATCAGCCGCCTGGAGCAGTTACTCGCGCTGTAGAGCATGGCCGCTTTTGTCGGCCTGATAAGCGTCCATTGAGACCCGCAAAAAAGCCCGCAGAGCGGTGGCACTGGCGTACTCTTCTGCGGCGGTCAATAGTTCACACCCCACTTCCAGCGTACACAGATGGCCCGTCTCCTGATTGCGCCGCAGACGATAAGCGGAATCTTCCGCCGGGCTGAGGTGCACTTGTGGCAAAGCTTGTAGCCACGGGCTTTTACGCAACATTTTGCGCGCTTCTTGCCAGGTTCCATCAAGCACGATGAACAGCGCTGCTTTTCCTAGACGCTGGCCGTTATGCCAGGCCTGTCCGGCGCTGACACTGTGCGTAGCCGGGAACACCAAATAAGGCGTTACGTCACCACAGCTCATGAGCCGCAGCAGATCGGCTGGCGGGGTAACCCGGCTCCAGCGATAACGGTGGCAATGGGGTAAGCTTTTGGCCAGCCAGTGACCGGTATTGGTGGCCCGTTCAAACTCATTGTCGTGGGTCAATAAGGCCAGTCTGACCGCACTGTCAATATGGGGCAGGGCTGGACAAATGCACTGATGGTGCAGGCCGCAGTCAGGACAGGGGGCCATTACAGCGCCAGCCCGTGCAGAGCAGGCGACAAGCCATCGGAGAACAGGGTTGTCTCGCTGATGTTGGCGGCATCGGCTTGCGGCGCGGTGCTGGGGTTGAGCGGGTAGCGCTTACCATTGTAGCGCAGCACATGATCGGCCGCTTGTGCACCGCCACCACCGACGTTCAGGATCAGATCCTGCCAGCCCTGATGTTGCTGTGTGCCGAGTGTGAGCGGCGTGCGCACCAGAGTGACCCGGCTGTTGATGTGCCACTGCTGGGTGCGTTTTTCAAAGATCAGTAAGGTACAGCCCCCCGAACCGCACCAGTCGAGCTGAGTTAACAGCTCCGACTGACCGTCGCCATTGAGGTCATAGGTCAGCCAGCGGTAGTGCGTGCCTGCGGCAGGGTTGTTGGTTTGTTTGAGGTATTGACGCACGGCCTGATCGACCTGAGGGTCAAACGTATTGCTCGACGGTATGGACTTTGGGTCAGTGCCTGCCTGACTGCCGGCACGATACAGTTGCAGCCCGCCGTTGGCGATCGGATACACCAGGGTACCGACTTTTTCTTTGTCGGCACTGAGGGTGTCACCGGTGCGGGTGAAAATTCGCTCTGACAGCAGATACTGGCGCTGGTGTCGGGTCATCATTACCTGAACCTGTTCCGGATTGAGCGGCTGCCAGTAACCGGTTTCCACGATACTCGGATCGCCGTTGTTGTAATCGTAACGGGTCGTGGCGGAGTGATCGGTGTTGAGTTCCAGTGTGATGCTGAAGTTACTGGTCTGCGTGGATTGAGCTTGATACTGACCAATCCAGTGCTGGCTGCCATCGGCATTGGCGAGTGTCGCACAGCCTTGATAGGTTTTGTCATTCAGTTCCAGTGTCGAGCGCCAGGCGTAGATACTGTCGCTCATGCCATCGCTGCATGCTGCTCGCTCGAGAGTCAGTTCCCCGCCTTGCAGGCGGTACTGGCGGGTATCGCTCTCAATACGGCGCGATTCAATCGCGACTGGTTGAGCCGCGCCACCAGGCGTGCGCACTACCAGTTGTTGCCCCTCAAAACTGGCGCTCCAAAACGGCTCGGTGCCAAACGCACGGGTCGGGCGCGGTGACTGATCGCAGCGTTGTGGATTTTCTGCGCTGACTAGGTTGAGGTGATCGACTTGAAACCGGGCAGTGAAATCGGCGTCGGGGCCGGTGCGGGTTGGAAGCAGCAATTGGCCGACCACTTCGACGTACAGGGGCTGATAAGGGGAGTGGGACAGCGCCTTGGCCTGCTTGAGTTGCTCCGGAGATAATTCCAACCAGTATTGTTGGTTGCTGCCGCACGGCATCAGTGTGCGTGCTTCACTCCCTATCACAGCCTGACCGCGCAATATGAACGTCTGAGGAACGATGGTGTCTGGTTGATCCAGACTGGCTTTGGTCATCGGTTCACCGACCTGCGTGCTGGTGGTGGAACAGGCCTGCAACGCTAACAGGGCGGCAATCGTGGCTGGGTTTCTCAACGCCTTCATGGTATATCTTCCTCGTGACACAAACTGACTGGACTTGATTATGGCATACTGGCTGTTTAAAACCGAACCAGACACCTTTTCTATCGATACTCTGCGGATACAACATACCTCATGCTGGGAAGGCGTGCGTAATTATCAGGCAAGAAATATGTTGCGCGATCAGGTCAAGGTTGGCGATCTGGTGCTGATCTACCACTCTTCTTGCAAACAGGTGGGGGTGGCGGGCATTGCCCGGGTGACCAAAGCGGCGTATCCGGACCACTTTGCCTTCGATCCTGAAAGTGATTATTACGATCCGAAATCCACACCGGACAATCCCCGTTGGGTGATGGTGGATGTGGAATTCGTGCGAAAAACGCAGCGCATAATCCCGCTGTCGGTGTTAAAAGCGATGCCGGAGCTGAGCAACATGCCGCTGGTAAAACGCGGCAATCGCTTATCGGTGATGCCGGTCAGTGAGGAGGAGTGGCCGGCGATTCTGCGCAAGGAAACGGTGAATGGATAGATAAAGCAGCCAGAGTGGCTGCTTTTTTGATGCGTAGGAATGGTTCAGTCGAGTAAGTGATCCGCCAGATAGTGGGCGACCGCATCATCGGTATTGGCGCCAATCACCTGGTTGTCCGGCAGCGCCTGCTTGACCTTAATATGAGAAGTGCCCATCACCAGCCCTTTGCCCGCCATCGACAGCATTTCCACGTCGTTCATACCGTCGCCAAACGCAATGCAATTGTCCAGTGTGTGGCCGAGAGATTTCGCCACTACCTGCAGCGCATGGCCTTTGGACACGTTGGCAGCCATCACTTCCAGACACCAGGGGGTGGAAAACGCGACGTTGAGGCGCTCGCCGAACTCGACGTTTAGCTGATCTTCGTATTGCACCAGATGCTCATGATCCTGTGCCGGGTGGGTAAAGAAGACTTTTGCCACGCCCTCGGTTGGTGCGTGGTCGATATCGAACAGAGAGTAGCTAAAACCGGAATCTTTATGGAAGTTGCGCAGCAGTTCATCTTCCTGGCTCATCAGCCACTCTTCATTGCGGTAGATGTGCACCTGAATGTCCGGATCCTGTTTCACCATGTTAATGATGGCCTGCACCAGTTCAGGCGGCACGTTGTCGCTGAACATCAACTGGTCATTCTGATCGTGCACCCGGGCACCGTTGGAGGTGATCATGTAGGCCGGGATACCCGCTTGTTCTCGGATCCCGGCGACGTCGACATGGTGACGGCCAGTCGCGAAGACAAAGGTGTAGCCCTGCTGATGCAGCTGTTTGAGTGTGTGTTTGGTGTAGTCACTCAATTGATGGTTTGGCGCCAGTAAGGTTCCGTCCAGGTCCGAGGCCACAATGTGGAATGGAGTCTTTGTGCTAGCCGTGGTCATATCACCCTCATCAAAACGCTAAGCCGCAGTGGCCGCATGCCACTGCGATAGAGAAACCAGTCTACGTCAAATTGAGGAAGAAAAAGAGGGTAAAATCCTCACAGAAGATTTCCTTATTTTGCTCGCGTGGATCCGTGGCGGTCGAAAAACGCGAGCAGACTGTCGAGTGCCTGATTGCGGCAGCGATCGATTTCAAACAACAGTTCATGGCGGCTGCCCTGGATCACCTGCAGCTCGCAGTCCGGATTGGTTTTACGCAGTTTACGGATAAATACATCCTGAGCTTTGTTACTGACGATCGTATCCCGCTCAGCCTGAAGCAGCAGAAACGGTAAAGTTAACTGGCGGGTCAGCAGAATGCACTGTTTCGCGGCCAGTAGTCCCTGCCAGACCCAACGCGTGGACGGTCCGCCAATTTGCAGCTGTGGCATGCGGTCATACAGCTCGCGGAACCAGCGATAACGCACTTCACTTTGCGTCAGAGGGTTGATCTCAAACGGTTTCGGATAATAAGCCTGATGACCGGGTGCGTAAGTCGGTTGGGCGTAGATGGTGGTCATTGCCATGCTGAGTGGAACCGCTATCGGAGACAAATACCATGGAACACTGACGCCGTACATTGGTGCGCTGACGGCGATCGCATCAAACGAATGTTGCGGATGGGTCTGCAGGTAGCGGGTAGCAATGGCGCCGCCCATCGAATGTGCCAACAGAAACCGTTGTTCGTAATGGGTCAGGTCGAAGTGGGTGAGCAGGCGCTCCATATCGAGAATGTAATCTTCAAAGTCGTTGACGTGTCCCATTTGCGGGTCGCCAAGCATCCGGTCTGACAGCCCTTGACCACGGTGGTCAAAGGAGTAGATGTCGTAGCCTTGCTGAAACAGGTCGTAAAACAGCTCCTGATATTTCCACGCGGCTTCGATGCGACCGTTGACCACCACAATCGCTTTGTTGTGCGAGTCACAGGTCAGACGACACCAGTAGAGTTTTGTTTTATCGAAAGATTTTATAAATCCTTCTTCTCTCCGCTGCCAGAGGTCAGCAATATTGCCATTCATGGCTTGCTCAAAGGTGCACTCTTGAGTATAAGAATGACTATCAATTGGACTCGAAGAATTCATTGTATCCTGTTGGAACCGCGATGAACTGAGTCCCAATTATGTGTGCCTGTAGTCGTTTAGTCGAGGGAAAATACCATGGATCTGCATGTTTGGTTAGCGTATGTCGCAACAGCAATCGTCTTCAGTCTGGCGCCGGGATCCGGTACGGTGAATTCGATCAGTAACGGATTGAGTTATGGGACACGCAAATCCCTGGCGGCGATTGCCGGCCTGCAGGTTGGCCTGGCATGCCACATAGTGTTGGTAGGGGCGGGGATTGGGGCTCTGGTGGCCAAGTCAGCACTGGCGTTCACGGTGATCAAATGGGTGGGAGCGGTGTATCTTATCTGGCTTGGTATCCAGAAGTGGCGCGATCACAGCAGTCTGGCGACAGTCACGGATGGCGCAGCGCTGCCGGCGCGCACCTTGTTGAGAAAAGCAGTGCTGATTAATCTGACCAACCCGAAATCGATAGTGTTTCTGGTGGCGCTGTTCCCGCAGTTCATTGATCCGGCTGGCAACCAGTTGACGCAGTTGATGATCCTCGGTGTCACTACCGTTGTGATCGATTCGTTTGTGATGCTCGGTTACACCAGCCTGGCGTCACAGATGGGGCGTTTTATCCGCTCTGAGCGGGTGATGAGCAAAATTAACAAAGTTTTCGGTTCAATGTTCATGGGATGTGGGGCATTATTGGCGGCCGCTAAAGCGTGATAAGAGCCCGGTGTAATGCGCGAAACGTTTGTTGCCCGACAACCGATTTTTAATGCCAAGCGGCACACCTTAGGGTATGAGCTGCTGTTCCGTGACGGGGAAAACAATGCCTTCCCCGCTCACGTGGAATCGAATCGCGCGACGTACCGACTGATCGTCGAAAATTTCCTGTCACTCGGCACCAATCCGGGGATTACCCGCTCACGTTGCTTTATCAATTTTCCCTATCAGGCGTTGATCCGCCGCCTGCCTCTGGTGCTGCCTAAAGAACAGGTGGTGATCGAAATTCTGGAAACCTGTCCGCCGGACGACGCGCTGTTTGATGCTGTACGCGAGCTGTACCATAAAGGCTATCTGCTGGCGCTGGACGACTTTGTCTACAGCCCGGACTGGGAGCGCTTCCTGCCGTATGTTCAGATCATTAAGCTCGATATCATGGCCATGGGGCTGGAGCTTGCGTGTGAGTTTGTTCGCCAGCGTCTGGCGCGCGGTTCAAAACGCCGTTTTCTTGCTGAGCGCATCGAAACGGAGGCCGAGTTTGTGGCCGCGCGTGCCGCCGGGTTCTGTTTTTTCCAGGGCTATTTCTTTGCCAAACCGGAAATGATTCGCCAGCGCTATGTCAGCCCTGAGCATCTGCTGGCAATGGAGCTGTTTCGCGAGGTGTGCCGCCCGGACGTGGACTTCGAAGCGGTGGAACGGATTGTCTCTCAGGATGTGGCACTGTCGTACAAGTTGCTGCGTTTCGTCAATACATTATCGGATCGCCTGGAAGTGGCGATCACCTCATTTCGTCAGGCGCTGGTGTATCTGGGACAGGACCGACTGAAAATTTTCGTGTCGCTGGCGGTAGCGTCGTTCGTTGCCACCCACAAACCCAAAGAAGTGTATAACCTGTCGCTGCAACGTGCGCAGTTCTGTCTGCTGATGTCTTCTCAGCCACAATTCGTTGGGCACCGTGATCAGGCCTTTTTAATTGGTCTGTTCTCGGTACTGGACGCGCTGCTGGATACGTCTTTGGAGGCGCTGGTGGAACAACTGCCTTTGTCTGACGAGATCAAAGCTGCCCTGCTGCAACGCAGCGGTCCTTACGGTACTTTGCTGTCAGTGGAAGAGTGTTTCGAACGTGCAGACTGGTCCGGATTGCGTGAGGCGTGCGTGCGTGAAGGGCTGAATGTCGAAGCTGTGGTGAGCAAATTGTCTGAAGCGCAGCGCTGGAGCCAGGACCTCAACAAGCTGATCTGAGCCTCTCAATGAACCTTTTGTGACAATCGACGTGGCCGGATTGACCTGATGGTTTGGTAAGTTAATATATACGCATATCCATATATGAGTATGTGTTAATGCTGCCACATCAATTTTTTAAGTTGCTGTCTGACGAAACCCGGGTGCGCTGCCTGCTGTTGATCATGCGTGCACAATGTCTGTCGGTTGGTGAGCTGACCGAAGCATTGCAGGAAAGTCAGCCCAAGATTTCCCGCCATCTTGCTCAGCTGCGTGCCAGTGGGCTACTGGTGGATATCCGCCAGGGGCAATGGGTGTTTTACCGGCTGGCTAATGATCTGCCGGGTTGGATGCGCAAACTGATTGATGATCTGGTGGCGTCTAACTGTCTGCGCAGTGAATATCAACAGGATCTGGATCGGTTACTGGCCGCAGAAAACCGCCCGGTTTGCTGCGTCTGAATTTAGGTGAAAGAGAGAATCAACATGACAATTAAAGTCGGAATTAACGGATTTGGCCGCATTGGCCGCCTGGCTTTGCGTGCCGCGTTTGACTGGCCGGAACTGGAATTTGTCCACATCAATGACGTCGCCGGCGATACGGCTACCCTGGCGCATCTGCTGGAGTTTGACTCTGTGCAGGGACGCTGGCATCACACGGTTGAAGCACAAGGTGGCCAGTTGTTGATCGATGATCAGCGCATCACGACCTCTCAGGAGCGCGAGATCGCTGCGGTAGACTGGTCTGAGTGTGATGTGGTGATTGAAGCCACGGGCGTGCATCGCAAAACGGCATTCCTCACTCAGTATCTTGAGCAGGGCGTGAAACGTGTTGTGGTGTCGGCACCGGTGAAAGAGCCAGGGGTTGCCAACATTGTCGTCGGCGTCAACGAGCACATCTTCGATCCGCAGAAACACCGTATCGTGACCGCAGCGTCTTGCACCACCAACTGCATAGCGCCAGTAGTGAAAGTCATTCACGAAGCGCTGGGTATTGAGCAGTCCTCGTTTACCACTATCCATGATCTGACCAACACCCAGACCATTCTGGATGCGCCGCATAAAGACTTGCGGCGTGCCCGCGCATGTGGGATGAGCCTGATCCCAACCACCACAGGCAGCGCCACGGCGATTGTGGAAATTTTCCCGGAACTGGCGGGCAAAATCAACGGCCATGCGGTCCGCGTGCCACTGGCGAATGCGTCACTGACCGACATCATCTTTGACGTCAAACGCGACACCACGGTCGATGAGGTGAACACCTTGCTGAAACAGGCCAGTGAAGGGGCGCTGAGCGGTATTCTGGGCTTTGAGGAACGTCCGCTGGTGTCGATCGATTACAAAGGCGACCCACGTTCCACGATTGTGGATGCGTTGTCGACCATGGTGGTGGGGACGCGCATGGTGAAAATCTACGCCTGGTATGACAATGAAATGGGCTATGCGACCCGCACCGCTGAATTGGTGCGTAAAGTGGGCCAGGCTCCGGAGGTAACGGCATGACGCATCCAAGTTGGGCGCTGCCGCTGGCCGGCAGTGCATTGGTGCTGACGCCGTGTCCGGGGACCAAAGGTGTTGAGTTGGCGGACTCACTGCAACAGCTGTATGCCCAAGGTGTACGGGCTGTGGTGACGGCCATCAGTGACGATGAGATGGCTCAGCACGGCGTCACGGCGCTGGGTACCCTGACCCGCTCACTGGGCATGGAGTGGTATCATCTGGTGATTGAAGACGATTGCGCGCCGGATGAGGCGTTTGCTCTTGGCTGGTCAGAAGTCAGTCCGGCACTGCACCAGCGTATTGAGCAGGGCGAGAAAATTGCGTTGCACTGTATGGGTGGTTCAGGTCGCACTGGTCTGCTAGCGGCGCATCTTCTGCTGGAAAAGGACTGGTCGCTGGAAGAGATCATCGCCCGCGTTCAGGCACTGCGCCCTAGCGCCTTCACCAAGTCGGTACAACTAGACTATGTCCGTTCTTTGGTGCATGTCTAGGGGCGTCGGGAGTATTTGGGTTGCCATGATCCAAATGCTGCTGGTGCAACCGGATGCCCTCAATCAAAAGAGACTGCGATGATTTCAAGCCTGAGTAAAAGCGTCCGTCAATACATGCTGGTGACGTTCAACTACTGGAACTTCACACTGACCGATGGCGCGCTGCGTATGTTGGTGGTGCTGTATTTTCACGAGCTGGGTTACGGCACACTGGCGATCGCCTCCTTGTTCTTGTTCTACGAATTTTTTGGTGTTGTGACCAACCTGATTGGCGGCTGGTTGGGCGCGCGGTTGGGATTGAATAAAACCATGAACGTTGGTCTGGCGATGCAAATTGTCGCTTTGTTGATGCTGGCCGTACCGGCCGTCTGGCTCACGATCCCTTGGGTGATGGCCGCGCAGGCACTGTCTGGTATCGCCAAAGATCTGAATAAGATGAGTGCCAAAAGCGCGATCAAAACTCTGGTGCCGGATGCGCAGCAAGGAGCTTTGTATCAATGGGTTGCACTGCTAACCGGCTCGAAAAATGCGCTCAAAGGCGCGGGCTTTTTTATTGGCGGTCTGCTGCTGTCGCTGTTCGGTTTTAAAGTGGCGGTGCTGAGCATGGCCTCAGTTCTGCTGGTGGTGCTGTGTGGCAGCCTGATTTGGTTGGAAGGCGATATGGGGAAAGCCAATAGTAAGCCGAAGTTTCGCCATATTTTTTCTAAATCGGAGAGTGTGAATATCCTCTCGGCGGCGCGGATGTTTCTGTTCGGTGCCCGTGATGTCTGGTTTGTGGTTGCGTTACCTGTTTATCTCGGCAGTGTGTTCGGCTGGGATCACCTTGCCGTAGGTGGGTTTCTCGCCTGTTGGGTAATGGCGTATGGGGTCGTGCAAGGGCTGGCGCCGCGCTTGACGGGCAAATCATCTGGCCGGGTGCCGGATGGCAGTGCAGCGCTGGGCTGGGCTGGGCTGCTGGCGGGCGTGACTGCACTGATTGCTTACGCTGTACAGATTGGCTGGCAGCCAGAGCTGGTGATTGTGGTTGGTCTGATGTTGTTCGGTGCGATATTTGCGATCAATTCGTCACTGCACTCTTATCTTATCGTCAGCTACGCCAAGGGCGATGGAGTGTCACTCGACGTCGGCTTTTATTATATGGCCAATGCGATGGGCCGCTTGATCGGCACGGTGCTGTCCGGTTGGGTGTTTCAGGTGGCGGGTCTGGCCGCGTGCTTATGGGTATCGTGCGCGTTTTTAATCATGACGACCTTGATCTCCATCCGCCTACCCAAAGCACCTCAGGTGTCTTCGGCGTAGAGAGCGCGAACAAGAAAAAGGCTGGCCCCATGGGGTCAGCCTTTGTTGTTGCTCCAAAAGTAAGGAAAAGAGCAACAATTCGTCGATATAGGGTTACGGGCAGAGCGGACCTGGCTGCGCAGCCTGAGTCATGGAGTATTCGCCTTTCAGTGAACGAAAAACGATGGTGTGCCAGATCTGGCCATCATCCATACGGAAATCAATCGCATAGTTGGTGCCGGCTACCACCTGAGTGCGCACCGTGAGAATCGTGTCGAGTTTCGCTGACGTGTTCATCTGTGTCAGGACCGTCTCAAGCGCCTGACGGGTATCGTCGTCCACTTGGGCCGCAGACCAGCCTCCGGCCAGTTGCTCAGAGCTGCACATCGGGTTGGCATCCGGCAGGGTATCCGCGCTCTCTGTCTGTTGTTGGTTATCGCAGCCGGCCAATGCGGCCAGACAAATCAATGACGTTGTTAGTGCTTTGTTCATAGCAGCCTCTGTAGGTTCTGCGGGCATTGTAGTGCAATCCGGCCTGATCCGCTGTGTCACTATTAAGACTGCCGGCAGGGAATGATGAGTTTGTCTCCACATGTTATAGCACAGCATGGGCTAGGGGAGTGAGCGCAATCAAAGCGCTGTGAAAACAATTTGTTAATTATCTGACAGTGCAAATTTTGTACTGTGCTATAGTCATCGCGTTATGCATAGTCAGGATGCGGGATGAGAGAAAGAGTACAGTTTTTTGATTTGGCCCGCTGTGTGGCGGCGGTGGCGGTGATTGCTATTCATGTTCTGGCGCCGTACCGCAATGAATTGGGCAGCATTCCTTTTTCTGAATGGGCGACGGCGGTCAGTGTCAACAGCGTCAGTCGCTGGGCTGTGCCCGTCTTTATCCTTATCACCGGCGCTTTGATGCTCAGTGATCAGCGTCCGTTTGAACTCAAATATTATGTCCGGCGTCGGCTCGGTAAAGTGCTGCTCCCGTTTGTGGTGTGGTCGCTGTTTTACGCCTATCTGTCCGGCTGGAGCGCGTCCGGGTTCGATGCCGAGACAGCTCAATCCGTGCTGGCCGGCAGCCTCAGCCATGAAACCTACTACCATCTTGGTTTCTTCTATTATTTTATTCCGCTCTACTTTGTCATTCCGTTGCTGCAGGTGGTGGTGCGAAAAAGTGGTGACAGTGGTATCTATGCCTTAACTGGGGTGTGGCTGTTGACCACGCTGCTGTTTTTGTTGCGAATTGATGGCCCTTGGAGCTGGCAGATGTGGCTGTTCAGTGGTTATCTGCCACTTGGTTATCTGTTGTATAAAAAACTGCCGCTTACCCCCGTGATGGTCAGCGTGGTGACGGTACTTGGCGTTGGCGCACTGTGGCTGACCGCTGAAGCGGTGATCACGATCAGTGTTGCCAATGGGGAATACACAGTGGGACGTTGGCTGTCTTACAAGACTCTGAATGTGGTGTTGGCCGCCAGCATGGTGTTTATGCTGTGTCGTTATTTTGGTGAACGGCTATCGGGCAATGGGCGTACGATCGTGAGTTTTGTCAGTAAACACAGCTTGGGTATTTATCTGTTGCACCCTATTTTTTTGTGGCCGATGAAAGCGTATGGCTGGTATCAAGGGCACCCCGCTTGGGTTATTCCGTTGTGGATTGTGATCAGTGGAGCGGGCGCTTTGGGATTGAGCTGGCTGTTCTCTCGTTCGGCGAAAACAGCCTGGTTACTGCCTTAGCGTTTCAGGGCAAAGTGCAAAAACGTATCGCCCTGATAAGTGAGAATGCCTTTGTCCCCCGGGTTGAGGGCATGAAAGTAATGCACCCCGACCTGAAACTCCCGCTTCGGCCCTAAGCGGCCTTTTTGAACGTATATCCAGAACTCCTGAGCATCCTCGCCTGGCTGGGCATCGGCGACATCGACGGCTTGCTTATCGAGGATGGTCACCTCGACGGTGTGCTCGGAAGCTCCCTGACCTTGGATGTGCTTGCGGTAAAAACTCAGAAAAACCCAGGCGGCCAGAACCACCAACAGGCCGATAAGAGCGAAAAGAGAGACGGGCATACATGACCTCCAAATATCAGGTGCCCGGCTATTGTAATCGTGTCGGCGCAAAAGTGTGATGTTCTGTCGGAGCAATTCGTGATGCTGACGGAATGTCGGCAGAAAGTTTCGAGTGACTTCACAGCCGGGTGTGTGGCGTGGATCCCAGTGTGCATCCGGAGGTTGGGTGTGGTTGGGTTTCAATGGGTTAAACTATGCAACAACGAGCGAGAATGGTTTTTCTTCGCCGGCAAAACTCATCAATATGGAAGAATAAGACTAAACTAACAGTGGAGGGATGCCATGTCTGATATTGAAAAAGTGGTCATGCGAACCCGAAAGCTAGAAACGCTACTGCGAACCCGTTATCACGCGGAGGGGAAAGGGTTGCATCAGTTGATCACCAGCTGTGAAGAGCGCTTACCGCATGATGTGGTGGGTAAGTTGCGTTACATTGCCACCATACGCAACAAAGCGGCTCATGAACACGACTACCATCTGGAAGACCCACGTGGTTTCTTGGCAGCGTGTGATGACTGTGAAAAAGAGCTGACCCCGCGCAGCGGCCGGTTTATCTGGCGTGTGGCGATCATGCTGATGACGCTAATCACGCTAGCGGCTCTGGGCTTCTATTATATGCATTGGGACATCCTGTCTCAGCATCTCAAATAAATCGAATCTATCAACCAAAAAGGGACGCATGATGCGTCCCTTTTTGTCTTTTTTATTCGGTGCTTAGTACATCATCGGCAGTGTCATTAGACCCACGACAACTGCGATCATTACCAGTCCCTGCTTCTGTGAAGACGTTAACATAACACTGCTCCTTTGATTGATGTTCAAACTATGTATTTAGAATAGATCATGTTTTGCGGCTTTTCAACAAATGATTTTTTCAAGTCGATAAAAATCATTGTTTCATTGCCGTCTAATGGCGGTTTTTACGCATTTAAAGTTGTTATTTTGTGGTGTTTTCTTAATGTTCGATTTGTATTTAAAAACAACGAAAGTTTTTTAAGTGTTTGTTTTTAATTGGTGGTTTAGCGTCATTTATCACTCTGTGATTATTGTTTTTGTGTTTTTATGGCTTAGCTTGGTTAAGCATCGATTGGCTAACTAAAGTCTTACAATGTCATTGTCTTGTCATGGCTTTTGAGAGTTATTGTCATTTATGGGAGGGGGTTGAAAGTAAAATGATCGTCTAAATCCGGTTTTTATCCAGATTTTAAACTGAGACTGTATTATCGGTTTTTATTGTTGTTTTTTGTTTTATCTATATGAATTTTAATAGTTAAAATGATGTTTCTTCTTTTTTATTCATGGCGTGGCAGGCGGTTTTCTAGTGAGTAAAGTGATCAGGTGTTGGTCTGGGGAGTGTAAAAGTGGTGCTTTTGCACTAAAAGACCGCTTGCTGGATGATTTGGCGTCAGTGCGCAAGAGAAGCTGATTTTAAACGCGGCGATGCGCAGCGTTGGAAGCTCTACTCAGATCCAACTTTTTACCTGCGCTTCTGGACATCTTGCCCAACGTGCCTACACTGGCCGGCGAAACAGAGCGAGGTAGTGACATGTGGAGTTGGCTATCCGTAGCACTGTCTGGTTTTATCAGTGTTTCGGCCAATGAAAGTAATAACAAGGCTCAGGCCGTTGTGTTTAAAACGCTGAGCATGGTGTTCCTGCTGGCGATGATTTGGAACGTCCCCGGGGAAATGAGCGCAGCCATGAGCTGGATTGCCTCCGGGCTGATTGTGTCCGTACTGGCGGATACCTTCTACATACTCAAAAACCATTCTCGGCTGAGTTTTATCGCATTTTTGCTGGCGCAATTGTGTTACAGCAAAGCATTCTGGCTGCAGATTTCGGGTGACATCGTCTGGTGGTTGCCCGCCTTGCTGGTGGCCAGCGGCATCGTGTTGTTTTTCCTTCTCTTACCTCAGTTGGACCGGCTGATTTTTCCGGTCACCATGATGGGCGTGGTGCTGGTTCAGCTGGCGTGGGCGGCGGGCGAAAACTGGTTGATCCAGCAATCGCTTGCCAGCAGCCTGGGCTTTATCGGGGCGATTGTATTGATCGCATCGGCCGGGATGCTTGCGATCCACGACTACCGTAAACCGTTTCGTTATGGCCGTTATCTGATCTCTGGCAGTTACCTGCTGGCGCATTCGCTGATCACCGCATCGGTGGTTCTCTGAGCGCCAACGAGCCTTCGCTTCGATGAGTCTGGTGGTGTGATAATAACGTGCCACAGGATTATGGCGGGCGGGGAAGCGTTCAAGTGTTCAACGAACTGACATCGAAATCAACAAGGAGTGCTGATATACTGCGCAACCTGTTGTTTTGTGAGATTTGTTGATATGGATATTCTTTCCGCCGCGACCATGTTGTTTCTCATTATGGATCCGCTCGGCAATCTGCCCGTTGTGCTGTCGATACTCAAGCACCTGGACCCGAAACGGCGACGTAAGGTCCTGATCCGTGAGTTATGCTTTGCCCTTATCATTCTGCTGTTGTTCCTTTTCGCCGGCAAAAGTATTCTCAGTTTCCTGCACGTGCAACCCGAAACGCTGAGCATCTCCGGCGGGATTATTCTGTTCATTATTGCCATTAAAATGATTTTCCCCAGTGCCGGCAGTATTACCGGCCTCGCGGCGGGAGAAGAACCCTTCATCGTGCCGATGGCCATCCCGATGATTGCCGGGCCGTCAGTGATTGCCGCGCTGTTGCTGCTGTCGACGCAGCATCCGGATAAGCTGTTGCAGTTGTCTGGTGCGGTGCTCCTGGCCTGGGGGGCTACCTTCTTTATTTTGATGTTCTACAGCTTCTTCCACCGGGTGCTCGGTGAACGAGGGCTGAAGGCGGTTGAGCGTTTGATGGGACTGTTGTTGGTCATGATTTCAACCCAGATGTTCCTCGATGGCGTCAAAGGGTATCTTGCGTAGCGCCTATCGTGACAGAGAAAACCAAAACGCCGCTCAGGGAGCGGCGTTTTTTGATTGTTGGCGACTCATGACATGTGCTTGCGGCGAATGTCCAGCAGAGCAAAAATGCCAAACACCAGAATCGACCATTTTTCCCAGCGCGACATGGAGATCTTGTCACCGAAAGCGCCGACAAAGATAAGCATTTGCAGGCCATGCATCAGGAACAGAAAGGCGGTCATGATGTACAAAGCAATCGCCGCTTTGCCCGGAAACGGGGTGACAATGTTCAACAGCAGAACCAGCCACACAAACAGAATCGCCCCTTTGGCGAGATAAATCAGCGCTTTCATTGAGATGTCCTTTCGAATAATCGGTAACTGACCTGACCGGCGGTTTTTTCCCGGTGCAGGTGCCAGTGAGCCGGAATGCCTTCCAGCTGCAACTCTTTTTCGGTTTCAATATAAATCACCGCGTCGTCTGCAAGCCAGCCATTTTGTTCCAGCAGCTCAATCGCTTGCGTCAGCAGCCCCTGACGAAAGGGTGGATCAAGAAACACCACGTGGTATGGGGTGCCCGGCTGGCTCAGGTAGGCCAGTGCATCGCTGTTGATGGCTTCTAGATTGTCGGCCTTGAGCGCGGCGATATTGGTCTGCAACTGACGAAATGCGGTCGGGTTGAGCTCAATCAGCGTAACCTGTTCGGCTTGTCGGGACGCGGCTTCAAAGCCCAGTCCGCCAGAGCCGGCAAACAGATCCAGACAACGCGCTCGCGGCACTTCCTGAGCCAGCCAGTTAAACACTGTTTCCTTGACCCGGTCTGTGGTCGGGCGCAGCCCTTCGGCATCGTGCACCGGTAATTTACGTCCGCGCCATACGCCGCTGATGATGCGCACAACGCCCGCAGAAGGCTGTTTTTGTGATGGGTTTTGCTGGCGACGTCTTACCATAGATTTTTTGACCGCTAATTAAGTGATACTATATCCAGTCGCCCAAGTAAAAACTGGCTTGGATACAGTTTTGAATGTTGAAGATGACAAAGTTTACCAATCAAATCGAATGAATTGGATCGTTTTCATGACTTTGTCGGTTTTCTTTTTTCTGTCGCGGAGATCTTCGGCAGAAAAAGAGTCACAGTGAATTAGAAGAATCTAGGATAGCCCCTGATGACGGAAAAAAAGAAGCGCGGATTACTCTCCTGGCTGGGTTTTGGTGATGAGGACCAGGCCAAGCCCAACGACGAAGCTGCAAAAGAAACTCAACCTGCGGCTGAGGAGTCGGACGCGGAGCAGGAGTCGTCAACGCTTGCAGACGCGCCAGCGTCACAAGAGCATGCTGCAGAACCAGAACCAGAACCAGAACCAGAACCAGAACCAGAACCAGAACCGGCCCGGGTTGCGGAGCAGGAAAAGCCGACCGAAAGCTTTTTTGCCCGCCTGAAACGCAGTCTGGCTCGCACCAAAGCCAATATCGGTGCCGGTTTCTTTGGCCTGTTTAAAGGCAAACAAATCGATGACGATCTGTTCGAAGAGCTGGAAGAACAACTGCTGATGGCGGATGTTGGCATGGATACCACGCTGAAAATTATCGAGAATCTGACTGAGAAAGCGTCGCGTCAGGAACTCAAAAGTGGCGAAGCCTTGTATGGCCTGCTGAAAGAAGAGATGGCCGCCATCCTCAGCCAGGTTGAGCAGCCACTAGAGGTAGACAGCAGTAAGACGCCGTACGTGATTTTGATGGTTGGTGTTAACGGGGTGGGGAAAACCACCACCATAGGTAAGCTGGCGAAGCAATTTCAGGCGCAGGGCAAAAAAGTCATGCTGGCAGCTGGTGATACCTTCCGTGCGGCGGCGGTGGAGCAGTTGCAGGTCTGGGGTGAGCGCAACAATGTGCCTGTGATAGCCCAGCACACCGGAGCCGACAGTGCGTCGGTGATCTATGACGCGATCGAAGCGGCCAAAGCACGCGGCGTCGATGTGGTGATCGCGGATACGGCCGGTCGCCTGCAGAACAAAGCCAACTTGATGGAAGAGCTGCGTAAAATCGTGCGGGTGATGAAGAAGATTGATGACTCGGCGCCGCATGAAATCATGCTGACGCTGGATGCGGGAACCGGCCAGAACGCGATCAGTCAGGCGAAACTGTTCAGTGACGTGGCTCCGCTGACCGGGATCACGTTAACCAAGCTGGACGGCACGGCCAAAGGCGGGGTGATCTTCGCGATTGCCGACCAGTTCAGCATACCAATTCGTTACATTGGTGTCGGTGAAGGCATCGATGATTTGCGTCCGTTTGAGACACAAGAGTTTATTGACGCCCTGTTCAGCCGGGAAGAATAACGAAACCCTTTGCAGGCGCTCATTTCGATGGGCGCCTGACGTTTATAAGTATGAGGATTGACGGGTGATTAAATTTCAACAAGTCAGTAAGGCTTATCGCGGTGGACGCCAGGCGCTTCAGAAAGTCGACTTTCATCTGCGCCGCGGCGAAATGGCGTTTCTTGGTGGTCATTCTGGCGCGGGGAAAAGTACGCTGCTGAAACTGATCTGCGCCATTGAGCGTCCTACCGATGGCAAAATCAGTTTTAACGACCATGACATTACACGGATTTCAAGCAAAGACATTCCGTTTCTACGGCGGAATATCGGCATCGTGTTTCAGGATCACCGTCTGTTGATGGACCGCTCGGTCTTTGACAATGTCGCGTTGCCGATGCGGATTGAGTCGATTTCAGAAAATGAGATCAAACGCCGCGTCTCCGCTGCGCTGGACAAAACCGGTCTGCTCGATAAAGCCCGCTGTCTGCCAAGCCAGTTGTCAGGCGGGGAACAGCAGCGGGTCGGGATCGCCCGGGCGGTGGTCAACCGACCGACCTTACTGTTGGCGGATGAGCCGACTGGCAACCTGGATCCGGAACTGTCGACCCGGGTATTGCACCTGTTTGAAGAGTTTAACCGCGCAGGAGTGAGCATTTTATTGGCCACCCACGATGTCGGGTTGGTCAATCAGCGTCCTCAGTACCGTCATTTTGAGTTAAATCAGGGTTTCTTAAGTGAGGTAGAAGGCTATGGCCAGTAAAGCGCGACAACAGACCAAGTCGACCCGGGTACAGGTCAAGCCAAAAACGGATGGCTTTTTTGCGATTCACGTCAAACAGGCGCGCGCAGCGTTTAGCGCTTTGTGGCAGCGGCCGCTGGGGAACATTCTGACTCTGGCTGTGATCTCGATGGCATTGGCACTGCCCGCTTGTCTGTATCTGCTGGGGAAAAACGTCGCTGAGGTGGCCAGTACCGTCGCGAGTCCGGCGCAGGTGAGTGCCTACTTACAGGAAGGCACGCCGGAAGCACGCATCATGGTGCTCAAAGACGAGCTGGAAAGCGACGCGGATATCGATCATGTCGAATACATCTCCTCTCAGCAAGGTTTGGCGGATCTCAGTCAGTACTCCGGGTTTGAGAAAGCCATCAGCCTACTGGATGACTACGCCTTACCGGGGGTATTGATTGTCACGCCGAGCGTGGAAGACAAGGCTGCGATTCAAGCCATTGCGCGTAATTTGAGTGCAGAGCAGGATATCTCCGACGTGCGACTGGACGAAGACTGGCTGACTCGCCTGGACGCCATGCGCAATCTGGTGGGTGTGATAGTGATCGTGCTTTCTACACTGATGCTGATATCGGTGTTTCTGATCGTTGGAAATACACTACGCTTTAACGTGCTGGCGAATAAAGATGAGATCCAGACCATGAAACTCATCGGCGCCACCGATCGCTACATCTTGCGTCCATACCTTTACTCCGGGATGTGGTTTGGTCTGCTTGGGGCGCTCTCGGCGTGGATTCTGACGGCGTTGCTGACCATTATCCTCAACAGTCATGTCGAGGCGCTGGCCAAGTTGTATGACAGCCAGTTTCGTCTGATCGGACTGAGTTGGGACGAATCGCTGCTGCTATTGATGTTAGGCACTTTCCTTGGCTGTCTGGCGGCGCGTGTGTCGGCGAAACGTCATTTGAAAGAAATTGAACCTGTGTAGATTGCGCTGGTCATAATATTGAAAAAAGTATACGGTGGCGTATACTTTTGGTCTTGTATCCATGAGAGCTTTGTGCATAATTACTGTGCCCTGCTTGAATCCTGTTCACTTTTGGTTCAGGATTGATGGGTTATAACTTACTCCAGATCAGAGATTGATGAGGAATTGAATGGCAGAACAAGCGTATCCAATGGCTTTAGTGACACAAGACAGCCTCGACAGCTATATTCGCTCGGTGAACAGTTACCCGATGCTGACAGCCGACGAGGAACGTGAACTGGCTGAGAGATTGCATTACAAAGGTGAGATTGACGCAGCAAAAAGCCTGATCTTGTCACACCTGAGATTTGTTGTTCATGTTGCTCGTGGCTATTCTGGCTACGGTCTGCCAATGGCGGATCTGGTGCAGGAAGGCAATATTGGCCTGATGAAAGCCGTCAAACGCTTTAACCCGGAAGTCGGGGTGCGTCTGGTGTCCTTTGCTGTACACTGGATCAAAGCGGAGATCCACGAATATGTACTGCGCAACTGGCGTATTGTGAAAATCGCCACAACCAAGGCGCAGCGCAAACTGTTTTTCAACCTGCGTAAATCCAAGAAACGTCTCGGTTGGTTCAACAACGGTGAAATCGAAACGGTCGCTCGCGAACTGGGTGTCGAGCCGTCCGAAGTGCGTGAGATGGAATCACGACTTGCGGCACAGGATGCGACCTTCGAAATGTCGAACGATGATGACGACGGTCATTCCTCTTACACGGCGCCAATGTTGTATCTGGAAGACAAGTCGTCCGACGTGGCGGAAAATCTGGAAGCGGCGAACTGGGAAGCACACACCAATAATCGTCTTAGCCTGGCGCTGGCCAGCCTGGACGACCGCAGTCAGCACATTGTGCGCTCTCGCTGGCTGGATGATCAGAAATCCACTTTGCAGGAACTGGCCGAAGAGTACGGCGTATCGGCGGAGCGCATCCGCCAGTTGGAAAAGAACGCAATGAAAAAGCTCAAACTGGCGGTGGGTGAGTTTTAACCCCGCACGATGTGAGCACTACCAGTTAGCAAAAACCGGGATCGAAAGATCCCGGTTTTTTTGTATCTAAATCCATAACAGGATCCAAAAGTGACATCGATGCCTGTGCATAACTCTGTGAGGAATTTATTTGCCAGTTGTCAGCAAGCAGGGTGAATAAAGGCCTGATAGGGTAAATTATGATGGGGATAGTTTCTCTTTTACCCACATCTAAATCAGGATCATCACTACATGTTGTGGATCAATTTCTTTCCAGATACTTTATCAACGTAATTCACAGTGTTATCCACATCTGGTGGTAAAGTGCTCAGAGGTGGATAACCTTATTCCGACTCGGTACTTGTCCTCCACTGAATAGGTTACAATGGCGCCAGTTCAATCTACGAGAAGAAAAGAGAAAGTCATGGACCAGTTTCAACACATTGATGTCACCGCCGCCCAGGCTCTGCTCGAGCAAGGCGAAGCGCATATGGTCGATATCCGCGATCCGCAATCTTTTGCGCTGGCGCACGCCACATCCGCCTTTCACCTGACCAACGATACCATTGTTGACTTCATGAACTCGGTAGAGTTTGATCAGCCGGTGATGGTGATGTGCTATCACGGCATCAGCAGTCAGGGAGCGGCGCAATATTTAGTGAATCAGGGCTTTGAACAGGTATATAGTGTAGACGGTGGCTTTGAAGCCTGGCAGCGCGCTAACCTTCCCATAGACAGTAAGTAGGACACCTCATGATTAAACTGATCACCTTGAATAATCCCCGAATGGCACAAGCTTTTATCGATTACATGGCCTCGCGTCAGATCGATATTCGGATGATGCCGGAAGGGCGTGATCAGTTTGCGTTGTGGCTGAGTGATGTCAGCCATCAGATTGAGGCGGAAGCGGAGCTAAAACAGTTTCTGACCAATCCGGCCGATCGCAAATACCAGGAAGCGTCTTGGACCATGGCTGAAAGCCGCCAGTCTCAGTTTCATTATCAGTCGCCTGGGATGATGGCGATGCTTAAAGCCAAAGCGGGGCCGCTGACGCTGAGCGTGATGGCTTTGTGTGGGGTTATCTTTGTACTCAGTGTACTCGGAATGGGCAACGCGGTGTTTGCGGCACTGCACTTTCCGGCAACGGCGGATCAGCAGTGGCAGTTATGGCGCTGGATCACGCACGCGGTGTTGCACTTTTCTGCGCTGCACATCATTTTCAACTTATTGTGGTGGTGGCAGTTCGGTGGCGATATTGAGCAGCGCCTCGGCTCGGCTCGGTTGTTGAAAGTGTTCCTGGTGTCGGCAGCGCTGTCGGGGGCCGGACAGTTCTGGGTCGAAGGCGCCAACTTCGGCGGTCTGTCTGGGGTGGTGTATGCGCTGGCTGGCTATATCTGGGTGCTGAGTGAGCGAGCGCCAGCCGCCGGATTACAGATGCCTCGTCCTCTGATCGGTTTCTTGCTGGTGTGGCTGGTGCTGGGGTTTGTTCAGCCGTTTATGGCGATCGCCAACACCGCGCATCTGGTCGGCTTATTGTCAGGAATCGGTCTGGGCCTGATGGATGCGGGACGCTACCGACAGCAATAAAACAGCGGCGTTGAGCCGCTGTTTTATGTGTGGAGGCTTACTGGTAAAGGTATTTGGTGAACAGCAAATCGGCAATGATGGTCCGGCCGGTTTCCGGCAGCAGAATGCTATTGAGTTCTTGAACCAGCGTTTTACGCAAGTCTTCTCGCCCGGCCAGTGACTTGATGGTGTCTTCGCTCTGCTTGCCGAGCAGCTCAATCACCGCGTCGCGGATCAGCGGTTGATGCAGTTCGACGATCGGCAGATCCTTCGCACTGGCGACCATGATGTCGATACGCACCTGAATGTAACCGAGCTGTTTACCCTGCGTATAAAAGTTGGTGGTCAGATCCGGCTCCAGAGTAAAGTAGGCCAGCTTAGGTTCGGCCTCTTCCTGCGCCACGACTGGTGCGGTCAGCAGGATGCTCAGTGCGATGATAATTTGGCCCAGATAACGTTTGAACATATTTCTCACTTGTGTTTCTTCTAATCACGATACTCGAATCGTCTGAGTCTTGTTACAATAGAGCATCTTTTTGTAATGAAAAATCGAACCTGGTGGGAATATGACCAGGCATCGGAGCTTTATTGTACGACGATAAAGCGACTTATTGAATAGCGGTATGAATCAATTAATTTCGTCCTATCTGACGGCCTTACGTCAGGTACAGTGGCAATCACCTGATGAATTTGTTTTCCCCTCTGAGCTGGCCCGGCGCTGGTTGTCGGAGCAGGGCTCGCTGTCTCGCCTGTTGGAAACATACTGTCAGCAGCTCAGCGTTGAGCTGCTGCACAACCGGGTGGTGAAAGCACAGCGCCTCGATTCGCAGGAGATCGATCTGCTCGCGGATGAAGATTGTCTGCTGCGCAAAGTGATCTTAAACGGCGATCAGACGCCTTGGGTGTTGGGGCGAACCTTGATCCCACAATCTTCGCTCCTCAACCAGCAACATGATCTGAGTCGTCAGGGGGAGATCCCACTTGGCCTGACAGTGTTCAGTACCGGGAGTGCGCAACGCGATGCGCTGCAAATGGGCTGGGCCCGTACCGCGCACGGCGAGTTTCTGGCTCGTCGTTCACGACTGTGGATGAACCACAAACCAATGTTGGTGGCAGAGCTGTTTCTGCCCACTTGCCCGATTTACTCTAAGGAGAGCATCTGAATGACCTTAGCGAAAGCCCACGCGTACTGGCGACTGATGCGTATGGACCGGCCAATAGGTTCGCTGCTGTTGATGTGGCCAACCATGTGGGCGCTGATCCTGGCGGCGCAGGGGATGCCCGATGCGCGCATCTTAGTGGTGTTTGTACTGGGGGTTTTTTTGATGCGTTCGGCCGGTTGTGTGATCAATGATTTTGCTGACCGGAAGGTTGATGGTCATGTGAAGCGTACTCGTCAACGGCCGTTGCCGGCTGGCCTGGTCAGCTCGAAAGAAGCAATTGGTCTATTTGTGTTGCTGGCCGTGGCGTCGTTTGCGCTGGTACTGAGCATGAACACGCTGACCATTCAGCTGTCGTTTGTCGGTCTTTTTCTGGCGTTCATTTACCCGTTCATGAAACGCTACACCCACCTGCCGCAGCTGTTTCTTGGTCTGGCGTTCAGTTGGTCGATTCCGATGGCCTGGGCGGCGCAGGCTAACGACCTGCCGTGGATGGTGTGGTTTGTTTTTGCGATCAACGCATTATGGACTGTCGCGTACGACACCCAGTACGCCATGGTGGATCGTGATGATGACCTGAAAATTGGCATTAAATCGACCGCGATTCTGTTTGGCCGTCTGGACAAAATGATCATTGGTCTGTTGCAGCTGGCCACACTGGCGATGTTGATCGTACTGGGGGGCTGGTATCAGCTGGGCGCCAGCTATTACTGGAGCCTATTGGTGGCCGGTGCTCTGTTTGTATTTCAGCAACACTTGATTCGCCGCCGCGAGCGTGACCCGTGTTTTCAGGCGTTTCTCAACAACAACTACGTCGGAATGGCGGTGACGGTGGGCCTGTTGGTGGCCTTCTGGTAAATCTCTAGCAAGAATAAAAAAGGCACCTGACGGTGCCTTTTCTGTTTATCCGAGCTGATAAATGCTCTCTTTGATGGTCAGCTTCACTTCCGGATAGAGCATTGAGTAAAGCAGTTGCGACAGGGCTTTGGTTTTTTGGGTGTCGCATTCACAGTCATTGTTCAGGTAAGCCTGCTGTTTGAGGGTACTGAACAGAGTCGAGAAGACCCCTTTATCGAAAAACTCCGGCGCATTGATGCCATGCAGACGACCCAGCCGCTGGGCGATGTCCTGGCTTTTCTGCTCCAGATCGGCTTTGCCCAGTTCTGGATTGGCAACCAGTAGATTGAGGGTGATCGCATAACGTTGCAGCGTCTCCAGGATAGTGCGTCCCAGCATCATCAGGATCTGAATGTTGGCCTGATCTATCGACACCAGATCTTCTTCGACACTCAGCAGGTTCTGGCGGGACAGTTCGTTGATGTAGGCATCCACCATGTCGGCCAGTCGGTCTTGTCCAATGCTCAGGAACAGCTCCTGCTTCAGGAAGGGGTATAGCGCGGCCACGTTGGCGTGGATCTGGCGACGGCTCAGTTTCTGGTGGCGGATCATCATCTGAGCGATCAACGACGGCAGCGCCAGCAGATGGATAATGTTGTTGCGGTAGTAAGTCATCAGAATTGACTGACTGCGGTCGAGTGAGATGATGTCACCCATCGCATCGGACTCGGTCACAAATTTATCCAGTGATTCGGCGTGTGCAACCAGGGCCTTGGCATCCTGCTCTGGCACGGTGTACGTCTCGGAGTAAGGCACGTGGCGCAGCAGCGCCAGATAACTTTCGATCTGGGTTTCCAGGCTGTCGCGCGACAGTGCCCGCTGACGTGAAGCGAGCAGCGCGGTGGCACACAGAGTCAGCGCATTGGTGGCCGCTGCGTCGTTAATGTGCGTCATCATCTTGCTGGCCAATTGATTCACCACCGGGGTCAACCATTGTGGCTTGCTGCCTCCCATCGGATCGATGTCCTGTGTCCATTCCGGCGCGTGCTCATTCAGGTACTGATTGAGCGGGATCGGTTCACCGAAGTTGACGTATCCCTGGCCGAAATTGCGCAGTTTACGCAAGGTTTTCAGCACCAGGCCGGCGTTCTCTTTCTCTTTGCGTTTCCCGCGCAGCTCTTTGGCGTAGGTGCTGACTTCCATTACGTGCTCGTAACCAATGTACACCGGGACCAGAGTCACTGGACGGTTGAGCCCACGCAGCATGGCCTGAATGGTCATCGCCAGCATACCGGTTTTGGCTGGCAGCAGACGACCTGTCCGCGAGCGGCCGCCTTCACTGAAGTACTCAACCGAATACCCTTTGGCAAACAGTTCGGCCAGGTATTCACGGAAAATGGTGGAGTAAAGCTTGTTGCCTTTGAAGCTACGGCGGATAAAAAACGCCCCGCCACGGCGGAAAATCGGTCCGGCTGGGAAGAAATTAAGGTTAATGCCTGCGGCGATATGGGGAGGAACCATGCCTTCGTGATACAACACGTACGACAGCAACAGATAGTCCATATGGCTGCGGTGGCAAGGCACATAAACGATCTCATGTCCGTCCTGAGCCAGACGGCGCACCGTCGACGCGTTGTTGATGTTCAGCCCTTGATAGATGCGATTCCACAACCAGCTCAGGATGCGATCGCCATTTTTGATCAGCGAATAGGAGAAATCGGCGGCGATCTCGTCCATGATGTCCTGCGCTTCTTTACGGGCTTTGTCTATCGAGATGTTTTTCGCTTTGGCTTCGTCTGCGATGGCTTTTTCTATCGCCGCGGATTTCATCAGGCGGCGGAACAGCGCCTGACGGTTGGGCAGATCCGGTCCGGATGCCGCCAGCTTTTGACGCGAGAAATGGATGCGTGCCACGCGAGCCAGTTTGTGGGCGATGGAAGCATCGGTGCCGTGCGCGTCGGCCATGTAGCGAATCGACACCACCGGGCTGAAACGCACCATACAGTCGCGGCCAGAGAGCAACACCGCTTTGGCTTTCTGTGGGCCGTTCAGGGCCTGCAGATAAGGGCGACTGCTCTCTTCTTTACCCGGTTTGCGTCCCCACAACACGGTAGCGGGAATGATTTGCACATCCAGTTCTGAGTCCAGCTGATGCTGTTCAAGCAGATCGGAAAATAGCGCGATCGACTCACTGGGGGCATCGTAGTCGTTTTTCATCAGCGTCGGACGGGATGAGGTGAATACGTAGCGGGTGAAGCTCTTACCGTTGATGGTCAGCGGTTGCAGTGGATCCGGCAGGCCGAGATCAATCGCGTGTTTTTGCAGTGTCAGCAGGTCAACCGCCGAGCGAAAAGGTAGTGCATAAACAATAGGCTTGGTAATATCAATGCCGTGATCTTCGATAGGATTCGAAGGGATCGCCGTTCCCTTGACTAAAACTGACATCGGCAGTTTCAGCAGAGAACGAGAAATAGCGTGTCCGGAAGACATAAAGGTCCTTAGCCTCAATAGATCAACTGTGCATAAGCGCATATCCAGTACATCATGAGTATGAATCACGATTGGAAAGACGCCCAAGCATTCATTTTTTGAGCCGCAAGGATACCAGAACTGGTCGAACCTTTTAATGGATATTGACTACGAAAACGTCAAAATTGCGCCAAATCATTCAGCCGAATTATTTTTGAGAGAACAAACAGTGACCCAGAAAGCCCCGCAAGGTTTCAAACGTCTGGTTAATGCAACCAAGTATTCCTATCAAGGTATTAAAGCCGCGTTTAAAAATGAAGCGGCATTTCGAGAAGAAGTGCTGCTCAGTGTGATCATGATACCTACGGCGCTGCTGCTGGATGTGACCGGGGTGGAGCGCGTTCTGCTGATCGGAACCGTATTGCTGGTGATGGTGGTGGAACTGTTGAACAGCGCGGTGGAGGCGGTGGTGGATCGCATTGGGTCGGAGCACCATGAACTGGCCGGTCGCGCCAAAGACATGGGTTCCGCAGCTGTGCTGATAACGATGTTGATCACCGGTTACACCTGGTTGCAGATAATCTTTTTTTAAGCCTTGATGCAGCGAGAGCTACAGGTAGGATCATTCGACGGCAGCATAATACGCTGCCGTTATTGAAAAGAGCGAAAAAACAACCAATTGGCTTTTCATTTCACCAATTACTGGATATACTCACAGTTAACTGTATAAACAGACAGGTGACTTATGAAGCCGTTAACGCCCCGCCAACAACAAGTATTCGATCTGATTAAGAGCAAGATCGATGAAACCGGAATGCCGCCGACCCGTGCTGAAATTGCACGTGAATTGGGGTTCCGTTCCGCGAACGCTGCTGAAGAGCACCTTAAAGCGTTGGCGCGTAAAAATGCGATAGAAATTATTCCTGGAGCCTCGCGTGGTATCCGCATCCTGCTTGAAACGGCGAACGACGACCAAGGTCTGCCGTTAATTGGCCAGGTGGCCGCGGGCTCTCCGATCCTGGCGCAGGAGCACGTGGAAGCTCACTACCAGGTTGACCCGGCCATGTTTAAGCCTCAGGCAGACTTTCTGCTGCGCGTTCACGGCGAAAGTATGAAAGACATCGGGATTATGGACGGCGACCTGCTCGCGGTACACAAAACGCAGGACGTGCGAGATGGTCAGGTGGTCGTGGCGCGTGTGGATGATGACGTGACGGTTAAGCGCCTTGAACGTAAAGGGTCGACCGTACTGCTGCATGCCGAGAACCAGGAATTTGAGCCGATTAAAGTTGATCTGACCGCCCAACACCTGTCGATCGAAGGCCTCGCGGTCGGTATCATCCGCAATACTGACTGGATGTGATCTACATTGTTGAGATTCGTTCTCAATAACTTGTCAGATTAAATGATATTCATTATCATCTTCCTTAGTGCATGATGAGGAAGATGATAATGCCCCCTTCAAGTAAAGCATCGCAACATCGTTATCAGATCCCCGTTAATCTGGTCCAGCCGTTGTGGCTTCGTAGCCGCGAGAGTCTGGTCGATAACGGTTTGGTCTACGATCCGATCGCTGCCACGGCGTGTCAGCGGTGTCAGCTCGCCCCGGAATGTCTGTCGGGTGATATCAATCAGAAACAACTCTTGCACGTAACCCTGACGCACTTGTGTGATCTGCAGGTTCAGCGTTTTTTGGAACGTCATCCTGATGGCTGGATCGTGAATGTGGGTGCCGGTTTGGATACCCGGTTTTATCGCGTCGACAATGGTCGTTGTCACTGGATAGAACTTGATGTGACCGAACACCTGTTGTGGCGGCAGAAGCTGTTTCACGCCAGTGAACGTTATCTGCATCGCAATGGCAGCGTGCTGGATCTTAGCTGGTTGGAAACTTTGCCAGTCCCAGAGCAGGCGCCGGTACTGATCGTGTGCGAACATGCGCTGTTGGATGGCAATGAACCTGTAGTGGCAAAATTCATCCAGGCGCTCGGTTGCCATTTTGACACCGCCACCGCCTGCCTGGTTCTGGCTGGTGATCTGGCATCGAAATCACTGGGGCAGAAAATGGGATCGGGTCAGTACGCACACGGTTATCAGGACGCGGCGGCGGCGGTGATGAATTGTCTGCCGTGGGCGAAATGGGTCAAAACTTTCTCACCGCTGGATGGGCAGTGTGGTCGCTGGAAGCTGTGGCAGCGCTGGTTGCGTCGTTTTCCGTCATTGAAACAACGATTAACGCCTGTGGTGGTTCAGCTTCGTTGGTGATCCGGTTACACTTTGTGCTCCTCTTGTGAGACGAGTGTAAGCGTGCAGATTTTTCAGATGTTATCCAACCGGGCAATGCACAAACAAGTGCTGTTGCTCGCCATTCCGATGGTGTTGTCCAATATTACCGTCCCGCTGCTGGGTCTGGTCGATGCGGCGGTGATTGGCCACCTCGAACACGCCTGGTATTTAGGCGGTGTGGCGCTTGGCAGTACCATGATCAGTGTCACCTTCTGGCTGCTGGGCTTTTTGCGCATGTCCACCACCGGCCTCACAGCCCAGTCCTATGGGGCTGATGATAAACACAAACTGGCCCTGGTGCTGATCCAGGGACTCCTGATGGCGCTGGCGTTCGCGCTGCTGTTTTTGCTGCTGCACACTCAGCTGTCTGAGTGGGTGTTTGCCTTTAGTGACGCCAGTCGAGAGGTCAAACATTACGGTCAGCAGTATTTCGCTATTCGGGCCTGGAGTGCGCCGGCGGCACTGGCCAACTTTGTGCTGCTGGGTTGGTTGCTCGGCACGCAAAATGCTCGCGCGCCGATGTGGATGGTGATCATCACCAACGCCACCAACATTGCATTGGACGTGCTATTTGTGATTGGTCTGGGCTGGAAAGTGGAAGGCGCGGCGCTGGCGTCGGTGCTGGCAGATTACTCAGGCATGCTGTTTGGCCTATGGTGTGTTTGGCGTACCTGGCACACGCGTCAGCTACCTTCCCCACGAGGGCTAGTGGGGCAGTCTATGCAGGGGATCGGCCGGTTTGTGCGCTTGAACCGCGACATCTTTTTACGTTCTTTGTGTTTGCAGGCGACTTTCAGTTTTATGACCTTTCAGGGCGCCAGCTTTGGTGATGAAGTGGTGGCCGCCAATGCCGTACTCATGAGTTTCCTGATGATGATCTCGTATGGCATGGATGGCTTTGCTTATGCGATGGAAGCTCTGGTGGGGAAAGCGGTCGGCGCACGCGATCGCGGTGAGCTGAATGAATCGCTGGTCGGCACCAGCTTCTGGAGCCTGATCATTTGCTTGCTTCTGACGCTGTTGTTTGGTTTGGCGGGATCACAAATGATCGGTTTGATCACCGACATCGCTTCGGTTCATCAGCAGGCGCTGATCTATTTGCCCTGGCTGGTCGCCATGCCACTGGTGGCCATGTGGTGCTTTTTGCTGGATGGGGTCTTTATCGGTGCGACCAAAGGGCGTGAGATGCGCAACAGTATGTTTGTCGCGACTTGTGTCTTTTTCGTGGTGTTCTACGCCTGGTCGGGGTGGGGCAACCACGCGTTGTGGTTCGCCATGTTGAGTTTCATGGCGGTGCGGGGCATTACGTTGGCGCTGCTGCTGGGGCAGCAATGGCGCCGAGACGTGTTTCTGTAAAGCCAAAAACCGCAGCCAGGGCTGCGGTTTTTTTGATTAGAACAATCGGTTCAGGCCGTTGAGAGCTGCCACTCGGTAGGCTTCAGCCATGGTTGGGTAGTTGAACGTCGTGTTGACGAAATATTCGATGGTATTCGCTTCGCCTTTCTGCTCCATAATCGCCTGACCGATGTGGATGATTTCCGCTGCACGTTCACCAAAGCAGTGAATGCCGAGGATCTCTTTGGTCTCGCGGTGGAAGAGGATTTTCAGGCTGCCCACATCCTTGCCGGAAATTTGCGCCCGCGCCAGGTGTTTGAAGGAGGACCGGCCAACTTCGTAGGGGATTTTTGCTGCCGTCAGCTCTTGCTCGGTTTTACCCACGGAGCTGATTTCCGGGATGGTGTAGATCCCGGTCGGAATGTCCTCAATCAGGTGCCCTTGAGCCTGACCCTGTGTGATTGCCTGAGCCACGAAGCGGCCCTGATCGTAAGCGGCACTGGCCAGGCTTGGGTAACCAATCACATCACCGACCGCGTAAACATGCTCAACTGGCGTCTGATAGTTGCTGTTGACCTTGAGCTGGCCGCGTGAGTCAGCTTCCAGACCGACTGCGTCCAGATTCAGTTTGTCGGTGTTACCCGTGCGCCCGTTGGCGTACAGCAGGCAGTCGGCTTTCATCTTTTTGCCCGACTGAAGATGGACGATGACGCCGTCTTCGGTGCCTTCGATGCGTGAGTACGTTTCATCGTTGCGGATCACTACGCCGTTATTCCAGAAGTGGTACGACAGAGCGTCGGACACTTCATTGTCCAGAAACGACAGCAAACGGTCACGGGTGTTGATCAGGTCGGTTTTGACCCCCAGGCCACGGAAGATCGAAGCGTATTCACAGCCGATCACCCCGGCACCGTAAATGATGATATGGCGCGGATCGTGTTTGAGGCTCAGGATAGAGTCACTGTCGTAAACCCGTTCATGATTGAAGTCGACATTGTCTGGCTGGTACGGGCGTGAGCCAGTGGCAATCACAAATTTATCTGCCGTGTAGTGTTCAATCGTAGCGTCGGACTTGGTTACGGCCACAGTGTGGGCATCGATGAACTGCGCGGTACCGAACAACAGTGTGCACTGGTTACGATCGTAAAAGCCCTGGCGCAAACGCGTTTGTTTGTCGATGACGGTTTTCGCATGGCCTAAGATACTGGAGAAGGTCGAATGAAGGCTGGTGTTGTTATTGCAAAACAGAGGGTTGTTGTTGAACTCGATGATGCGGCTGACCGCGTGGCGAAGCGCTTTGGACGGGATGGTCCCCCAGTGGGTACAACCGCCACCAACACTGCTCTCTTTTTCAATAATGGCAACGTTGAGCCCCGCTTTGGTTAATCCCATTGCTGCCCCTTCACCGCCGGGGCCACTGCCAATTACGATTACATCAAAGTGGTTGGTCTGTGCCATAGTTTAATCCTTGTTATAGTGTCGTAACATTGCTGTAGCGAGATTTTAACTGATTCCGTGGTCTGGTAAATGAGAGCCACATCATAGAGTCGAAGGGATCACGCCGTGGCAATGAAAATACATGTATCGCATGCGACAGCTCTCCAAATCGCCGTCAGTCAATTGAAACAGAGCGTTAACAGAGTGTACCTTGCTCGCGCGATGGCGGCTATCATGGGGTTATGCATCTCGGTGTTTCGCGTTATATTAACCCTCTCACCGAGAAACCGAGAAGTACGAAAATATGAAGTCCATGGGAATCCGAGCTCAGCAGAAAGAAAAAACGCGTCGTTCACTGATCGATGCGGCATTCAGCCAGCTCAGTGCCGAGCGCAGCTTTTCCAATCTGAGTCTGCGGGAAGTGGCCCGGGAGGCGGGTATCGCCCCAACCTCTTTTTATCGCCATTTCAAGGATATGGATGAGCTTGGTCTGACTATGGTCGACGAAGGCGGGTTGCTTTTGCGTCAGTTGATGCGACAAGCACGTCAACGGATTGTCAAAGAAGGCAGTGTGATACGGACTTCGGTGGAAACCTTTATGGAGTTTATCGAGAGCAGCCCGAACGTGTTTCGCTTATTGTTGCGTGAGCGGTCCGGCACCTCGTTTGAATTCCGCGCGGCGGTGGCCCGAGAGATTCAGCATTTCGTTGCTGAGCTCACGGAGTACCTTATCAGCACCGGTATGAGCAGGGACGAAGCGTTCACACAAGCTGAAGCGTCCGTCACTATGGTGTTCAGTTCCGGAGCTGAAGCATTGGATTTGGACAGACGTTCACGCGAAGAACTGGCTGAACGTCTGATCATGCAATTGCGAATGATTGCCAAAGGGGCATTCTGGTATCGCAAAGAACGTGAACGTAACCGATTAAAAGGCGGGATAGATTAATGTCGAATGAAAATAACCCAGTAAATCGTGGTTCAGAGCGCAAGACGCTGGTTCTGGCTCTGGTCGCGGGTATGTGTGGCGATGCGTTGTTGTCCTGGCTGACAATGAGCGATGTTGCTTTTTCTATTTTTCCGGTGATTGCCTTGGTGCTGTCGGTTCAGGCTCTGTATCAGGAGTACCTGCGTAACCCGGTATCTGAAGATATTCCGTTGGTCGGGCTGGCGTGTTTCTTTGTTGGCGCCTTTGGTCACTCGGCGTTTGTCAAAGCACAGTATCCAGATGCCGGTTCCAACTTCTTCTCGATTGTCGTGGTGCTGTTGTTGATGTTGTGGATCGGCAACAAAATGGGCTTTATTGGCCGCAAAGATTAAGCGCCTCCTCATCCAAACCAAAAAACGAGCCGAAATGGCTCGTTTTTTTATGTGCGACTATTTTCGCTCTAGCAACACACCCGCTTCCATGTGGTGGGTAAATGGTGACATAATTCCATAGGGGTCCGCTAATGTTTTTTGATGTTATAAAAATCAATGTCTTATGGTTATTTTTCTCTATTTATTTTCCATTGACGTCTTTATGAGTACAATAGAAACCACATCATCGCCGTACCCCATGCCGTACCCAGAATTTTAGAGAGTTGCTTATAATGACAAAACGAATAAACAGCAATGCCACCCTACAAGCTCTGAAGCCACAAGATAAAGAGTACTTAATCCCAGATAAAAAAATTGAAGGGCTGAATATACGTGTTCGTCCTACCGGTACAATGACATGGACATTTCGTTTTCAGATTGGAAAGAAACACGAAAAAATTTCTATGGGGCGATATGTGAAGTCAAAACCTGAGCAGGGGATGACATTAGAGCAGGCAAGAGTGGAAGCTGGCCGCTATCGGAGTTGGTTGGAGAACAACAAGAACCCAAAGGTTGAACTTGATAAAGAAAAACGCGCACAAGATGAGGCAAAGACCTTTAACGATGCATTTGAGAGTTTTGATGAGAAGCGTCTTTCTAAGCAATTACGAGGCGATCAGTCGAGAACCATTTACAATAGAGATATAAAGCCAATTATCGGTAATACTAAACTGGTGGATTTAAGCATATATGATCTCAATAAGGTTTTTGATGCGAAGGTTGATAAAGAAGGTAAGCGTATGGCTGGTGCTATCGGTGCTTGCCATAAAGTCATCAATCAAGTGATTAACCATGCCTTAGCTCTTAATATGATTGATTCTCATCCGGCACCACAACTAAAAGCAAAGGATGTTGGAGGGGGCTCTAAAGTAACAAAGCGAAACCTTAGCTTTTCTGAGTTGAAGATATTGTTAACTAGCTTAGGGGAGTGGCGCACAGCCCCTTCTAACGTCCGTTTAATACGTTTTTTGCTGGGGTGTGGTCAACGTATCAGTGCTGTTCTAGAAATGCGTTGGGGTGAGCTAGATCTGGAAAACAAGGTTTGGACTCTACCAGCCAGTTCAGCAGAGCGACATACTAAAAGTCCGGATAGTCGCAAAGTACCGCTCAGTGATTATCTTGTTGAGTTATTGCAAGAGCAGCGTGAAAGTGTCCCAAGTAAATGGAAGCTTGTTTGGCCTCAACTTACTGTAGATAAAACCCAAGAGCCTGCGGCAGTACGGGCATTGATCAAACGTAATTTACCAGCTGATCTAGAGCGTTTTTCACCCCATGATTTGCGTCGTACCTTTATCAGCCGTTGTAGTGAAATGGGGCTAGATATTGTGGCAATAGAAAAGACAGTCGGCCACCAGCTACCGGGTATGCTTAGAGTTTATAACCACCATGACTACCTTGATGAGCAGCTAGTCGTTTTACAGGCGTGGGGCGATAAGCTTCAGGCTTTGACAGTTGAGAATATTGTTCCTTTATCAGCGACGAGATCGGCTTGATTTTTCGTCCAAGGTGTAACGAAGATGCAGACCCTTCCTAATGGTTCGAGGAACTGCATGAATTCTAGTTTTATGTGCGTATTAACTTAGATTATAGAGAGTTGGTTAACTGTTCGAGCGCTTTCGTCAATATTAAGTTTCTCTCTTCAAGTGAGTTTACTTTATTGCGCATTTCTTCTAATTGTCCCTCTTTATGACGGCTTTTCGTCTTTAGCAAATCGTAACTTTCGAGCTTTTTATTCAGTAAGTCATTATCTCTTTCTAGCCTTCGAATCTCTCTTTTTAGTGCCGTTCCATCGATAATTGATTCTACAGCTTGACCTAAATTATCTAATCGATATTTCTTTTTAACCTTCTTGAGAGAAGTGTGAGTTTTGTCATCAACATAGACAGTATGCACTTTTCTTGCTCTTTTTTTTCTTCGGCAGTATTGCGCCCAAGATTTCTTCATGTTCGATAGTTTCTCTTTCCTTAAAGCTGGATCTGGAATTATAGAAAAGTAGTGCTCAGCTTGCTCTAAGATGTTCTGTTGCCGAGAGGTTGTAAGTATGTCGTCCACGGAAGGAAGACTTTTAGGTATCCCTTTTTTAGTAAAATACTCAGTTA
>NZ_WXWP01000402.1:0-20495 GCF_009904765.1 Vibrio sp. V39_P1S14PM300 | reverse complement strand
GCTTAGCAGACAGTCATTACAGGAGTGGCGATTGGGTAATGTGAGCCAACTCGGATTGACCATTGATGTGGGAGATCAACAGCTTAGCAGCTTTTTCACCAGCCTGAGCATACCCAGGATCTATGCTGTACACGTTAGGAAACAGAAACGCCAGCAGTGGGCTGCCCCCCACCCCGGTGACCATCACGTCTTCACGTTCAAGCTCTTGCAGACGTTTAATCACCCCCAATGCCAGCGTATCACTGGCGCAGACGATGGCTTGGGTTTTAGCGTTGAGCACGTGATCCACCAGCTGATAGGCACTGTGGTGATCCAGCTGACCAGTTTGATATGCAGGCGTCATATCGTGGGCCTGACTCCACTCCAGATACGCACTGAGTCTCTGCTGACCGGTGGTCAGATCGCTGGCTTCCACCCCAATAAAGGCAATGTGTTGCAACCCTTTGGCTCGGAGGTGTTCCAGTGCCGCCACAATCACTCCGTGATTGTCATAGTTGATTGACGAGACCAGTTCGGTATTCATCGCAATCACCACGGCTTTTTCCTGCCATAGGCTCAACGGGGCGGTGTCCATATCCGCAAAGCCGAACACGATCACGCCATCGACATTGCGCTTTTTCAGCACACTGAGGTGCTCATTGGTTTTGTGGCGATCGAACTGACTTTCCATGATGACAGCGTCATAGCCTTCCGCATACAGTGCTTGCAGCATGCTACCGACGGCTTTATTTTCTGACGGTGACTCTAGGCGGGAAATGATCACCCCGACCACTTTCTGGCTGCCACCACGCATCGACTGCGCCGATTTCGATGGCACGTACCCGTGCGCCGCAATCACCTGCTCCACTTTCTGCCGGGTTTCCGGCTTGACTTTAGGGTCATTGGTCAGCACACGCGACACCGTGGATTTACCGACGCCGGCCAGTTGGGCAATATCGAGAATGGTCAGCTTTTTACTCATAAGGCAGAAACTAAATCAGGAGAGAAGCGGGCCGGACGGCCCGCCGGGCATTATTGCTGTTGTGGGAAGTCTTCGGTCACACAGTTGCGGAAAAAAGTGTCACCAACTTGCAGGCGGGCACCGTCACCTTTGGCATGCAGATCCACATCCATGCCTTCACCCTGCTCATTGGCTAGGATGTACCGGATGCCTGAGCCAGCGGGGACTTGCGTCAAGGCATAATCCTGGCCGTCAACCCGCACCGTTGCTTTGTCTTGTTGCGAATAGTCCGCGTCAAAAGCCATCTTTGCATCACAGCTGTAATGCAGGAAGTTTTCACCAGCCTGAGACGACGTATTGCCCGATTGAGCACATCCAAACAGCACAACGCTGGCCGCTGCAGCAATCAGAGTTTTGTTCATATTATTGTTCTCCAGAAATATAAGGGTCTTACCGAAACCTTAGACTATTTTGTCAGATAACCCGGAACGTCACGGATACTGTCCAGAACGACATCAGCCAACGCTTCTCCCTGCTCAGTTACAGGTTTTCCGGTGCGCACTAACACTTTGGTGCCCACGCCCGCTGCGTCCGCCGCCATCAGGTCTTCGGCTTTGTCGCCTACCATAACGGAGTTCGCCATATCGATATTGAGAAAATCACGCGCCGAGATAAACATCCCCGGCTTAGGCTTGCGGCAGTCGCAATCTTCTTTGTATTTACCCTGTCCGTGTTCCGGATGGTGTGGGCAGTAGTAAATGCCGTCGAACTCCACACCGTTGTCAGCAAAGTTCCAATCCATCCACTGGGTCAGTGACAAAAAGCGCTCTTCGCTGAATTTACCGCGGGCGATACCGGACTGGTTGGTCACCAGCACCAGCTGATACCCCATCTGCTGAAGCGCCCTGGCGGCTTCAAACACGCCCTCAATGAACTCAAAATCATGTTCATCATGAACGTAACCGTGATCAACGTTAATCACACCATCACGATCCAAAAAGACTGCAGGTTTCGCCACAATGTATTTCTCTTTCAACTTTCAATAGTTATCAATTATTGCACGCTTTATTTCTTTCATCATCCTCTAATTATTCGGGCTATAAAGGCGGATAACCATTTAGACGTCTAGACGTAAAAATATCTATTGACTTAAATCAACGAAACCCATAGCATCGACTGGTCATTGAGATTCAAGTCAAAATAATATGCTGCGATAACGCACAGGTTGGAACATGATTGAGATTAACCAAGTCAACAAAGTCTTCTATCAGGGCAGTAAGGAAATTCTGGCTCTGAAAGACATCAATCTCCACATTGCCCAGGGGACCATTTTCGGTGTCATCGGTTCATCAGGGGCCGGCAAAAGTACCTTGATCCGCTGTGTAAACATGCTCGAAGAGCCAACATCGGGCTCTGTGGTCGTGGATGGGGTGGATCTGACCCAACTGTCCAAATCGCAACTGAGTGAAGCCCGACGTAACATCGGCATGATTTTCCAGCACTTTAACCTGCTGTCATCGCGCAGCGTATTCGATAATGTCGCGCTGCCGCTTGAGCTGGCGGGAGCGGACAACACGCACATTGAGCGTAAAGTCAGTGAATTACTGAAATTGGTCGGCCTGGCCGATAAACGCGACAGCTACCCATCCAACCTCAGTGGCGGTCAAAAACAGCGTGTCGCGATCGCCCGGGCTCTGGCGAGCGACCCTAAGGTTCTGCTGTGTGACGAAGCTACCAGCGCACTGGATCCGGCCACCACCCAGTCTATTCTGGAACTGCTCAAAGAAATTAACCGCAAGCTCAATATCACCATTTTGCTGATCACCCACGAGATGGACGTCGTGAAGAGCATCTGTCACGAGGTAGCGATCATCGGGGATGGCGAACTGGTTGAAAAAGGCACCGTGGGGGAAATTTTTGCCCATCCGAAAACCGAGCTGGCGCATGAATTCATCCGTTCAACACTGGATCTGTCGATCCCGGACGATTATCAGGCACGCCTGCAATCTCAACGTGTTGAAGGCAGCTACCCTCTGGTACGACTGGAGTTCACCGGCGCCACTGTTGATGCGCCGCTCATGTCGCAGATATCACGTAAGTTTAATATTGACGTCAGTATCCTAAGCTCTGATCTGGATTACGCTGGTGGTGTAAAATTCGGCATGATGGTGGCGGAACTGTTTGGTAACGAAAGCGACGACAACGCCGCGATCGACTATCTGCGTGAACACAATGTAAAAGTTGAGGTACTGGGTTATGTCCTTTAAAACACTCTCTGACTGGCTGAGCCTCAATGGCGATTTGTTACTGGGTGCAACCTGGGAAACCCTGTACATGGTGGCAGTTGCCGGCATCGTCGGTTTTGCGGTTGGCATTCCGCTTGGCGTGATTTTGCACACCAGCAAAAAAGGCGGCCTGCTGGAAAACCCAACCCTGAATAAAGTATTGGGTGCGATCGTTAACGTCGGCCGTTCGGTACCTTTTTTGGTCCTGATGGTCGCGATCATTCCGGTCACCAAACTGCTGGTCGGCACCTTTATCGGCACCACCGCCGCGATCGTTCCACTGACCATCGGCGCCATTCCTTTTGTGGCCCGCCTGATTGAAGGCGCGCTGCTGGAAGTGCCGACCGGCTTGGTAGAGGCCGCGCAATCCATGGGGGCGACGCCACTGCAGATCATCAACAAAGTGCTGCTGCCAGAGGCGCTGCCAACCATCGTCAATTCTGTCACCATCACATTAGTCACTCTGGTCAGCTATTCTGCTATGGCAGGTACCGTGGGTGGCGGCGGTCTCGGCGATGTCGCAATTCGCTACGGTTTCCACCGTTACGATGTGGTGATCATGGCGGTCACTGTCGTGATGCTGATCGTTCTGGTTCAGATTATTCAGTCAATTGGTGACCATATCGTGCGCCGCGTTGATCACAGATAAATTCAAAAAGATTCGATTTATAACAAGGAGATAGTCAATGAAATTTAATCTTAAAGGTGTACTTGCCATCGCAGCTGCTGCCTCTGCTCTGATTCTTTTCTGGCTGTGGTGACAAACAGGCCGACACCAGTAAAATCAAAGTCGGTGTCATGGCTGGTGCGGAAGCTCAGGTCGCGGAAGTGGCGGCGAAAGTGGCAAAAGAAAAATACGGCCTGGACGTAGAACTGGTGACATTTACCGATTACGTCACGCCTAATGCCGCACTGGATGACGGTTCCGTTGACGTCAATGCGTTCCAACACAAACCGTATCTGGATCAGCAAATCACCGATCGTGGTTACAAGCTGGCAATCGCTGGCAACACCTTTGTTTACCCTATCGCGGGCTACTCGAAGCAAGTGAAATCTGTCGACGATATCCAGGACGGTGCGCGCATCGCTGTACCGAACGATCCTACTAACCTGGGTCGCTCACTGCTGCTACTCGAGCAACAAGGCCTGATCAAACTTCGTGAAGGTGCGGGGCTGCTGGCCACGGTTCGTGACATCGTAGAAAATCCGAAGAACATTCAGATTGTCGAACTGGACGCGGCGCAGCTACCACGCTCTCTGGACGATGTGGCCCTGTCGATCATCAACACCACCTACGCCAGCTCAATCAATCTGACACCACAAAAAGACGGTGTGTTTGTTGAAGACAAAGAGTCGCCTTACGTCAACCTGATTGTCGCGCGTGAAGACAACGTCAACGCAGAAAACGTGAAACAGTTCGTTCAATCTTACCAGACTGACGACGTGTACAGCGCAGCGTCTGAAATCTTCCAGGGCGGTGTGGTGAAAGGCTGGTAAGCCAGATTCACCCAGAAAAACCAGAGCCCGCATAATGCGGGCTCTTTGCTTTTCGACCGGCCAAGCTTATTTAACATGGTCCCACGACAGGTTAGATACAATCCGGCACTCATCGCACTTAAAATGGAAAATGTCGTGGAGTGGCTCTTCCAACAACCAGTCACCACCACATTTCGGACACCGACGCGCCTGCTCTTGCGCCAGACTGCTGCCTCCCACCCGGTACTGGTAGTAGTAAGTCGGAATGTGAGTCAGGTATTCAATCCGCCCACGTAAGTCCCAACCACGACGGAACAAAACGCTGTCGACATCGCAAATTTCGTGCAATGCGGCGTGTTCAGCCCGGCACGCGCCAGCCATCTGCAGTTCGTCACACGCCTGCCACTCGGTCTGCCATTTAATCACTGCTTTGTGGTCACCGTTCAGCGTCGGCGTATTACGGTACAGCGGAATTGGCAACAGGCTGTCACCACTTCTCAGTGGTGAACAGGTATGCACATACGTGGTGTACAGCAACTGCCAACTGGGCGTTGTGGCCTCGGCGGATTCCTCTGAATTCAGATCGCGCCCGAGTAAACGCACTTTCGGCGCTAACAAACAAGCTTCAGACAAACGCTCAAGACACACCCGAACAAAATCAGAGTGGTGTTTAGGGTGCAGGCTGTCTTGCTCCGGGCACACTGCCCGCACGTAAAACTCGCCATCGCCGATGACCATTGGAAATTCACGTCCCAATACCTGGCCGTTGTAACGCAAGGCATCCATCAAACCATTAACGGCTTTGTCGACCGCTGATACGGTGGTGTTGTCGAAACACTCAAACTGTAACTCTACAACAAACATCAATTACACCGCTGGCTCTAGCTGAATCAGAAACTCGCTCAGGCTCTCGGCCAACACATCACGTTTATCGGTGCCCAAACGTTCCAGAACCACGTTGCCACTGAGGTTACAGATCGAGATAACATCCAGCTCAGCATCGGTCGCCGCAATGAAGACCGTTGGCTTCAGCTTGAGGCGGCGCTGCGTGACCAAATGGCCCAGAATATTTTCCTGCAAGCGAGTGAAGTCCTCATCACTCCACACCTGAAGGAGCGTCAGTTCATTACTGTGCCACAATGCATCCATATCAGCACTGTACTGAGAACCGTAAAACGCTTTGATATCGTCATGCAGTGTCAGCTCAATTGCCTGCTCCACATTGGAGAAGTCCGCGGCCACTTCACGGCGACACGGTTGCCATAGCACGCCGTTCTCGTGCTTCCCGGCCACGCACGGTGACACTAGATCGGCCAGCGCTTCACTAACCGGTAACTGAGCATACGCTTGTTGATAAGCGTCGAGATACCTCTGACTAAATGAAAACAGTGCTTGAGCGGCTTTCTCTGTCATGAACAACTCCCTATTTTGCATTGTGGGGGCTGAGGACAGGCATACTTAATGACAGTCACAGCCGGATTGCGTAAAATTCTCTATTATTCTAATCGAATTCATCTGAAAGTATGAGCAAATATTCCAACGCCAAAGAGCTGGCTGGACTGACACTGGGTCAGAAAACCGAGTACGCCAGTCAATACGATCCGTCATTGCTGCAGCCAGTACCGCGTAGCCTTAACCGCAACGATCTAAACCTGGAAGCCCCCTTGCCGTTCCAGGGGTGCGACATCTGGACCTTGTATGAATTGTCATGGCTGAATGACAAAGGCCTGCCTCAGGTTGCCGTCGGTGAAGTCGCCTTACCTGCCACCAGCCCTAATCTGATTGAATCTAAATCATTCAAGCTCTACCTGAACAGTTACAACCAGACTCATTTTCCCGACTGGCAACAGGTTCAAGCTCGTCTGGCACAGGATCTGTCTGCCTGCGCAGGGGAAGCCGTCAGCGTCACCCTACATCCGGTCACAGCGTTTACGAATCAACCGCTCGTGACGATGGGTGGCGAATGTATTGATGAACAAGACATCACGATCTCGGGTTACGACTTTGATGAAACGCTGCTTAAAGACGCTGCGACGGGTGAGCAGGTGTCAGAAACCCTGCACAGCCACCTGCTGAAATCCAACTGTTTGATTACCAATCAGCCGGACTGGGGCAGTGTCGAAATTCGCTACCAAGGCAAGCAAATCGACCGTGAGGCGCTGCTGCGTTATATTGTATCTTTCCGGGAGCACAATGAGTTTCATGAGCAGTGTGTCGAACGTATTTTTACCGACATCATGAATTTCTGCCAGCCGGACTCGCTCACGGTGTACGCCCGCTATACCCGTCGCGGTGGACTGGACATCAACCCATTCCGCTCAACGGAACAGGCCACACCGGCCCACAACCATCGAATGGCTCGTCAATAAGGAACTGAGGTAATGGGAATTCTGCGCTGGACGCGTCTATTGTGCATCGTATTGATGATGTTTTCTGGTTGGGCAACCGCGTCAACGATTTACTCATCACCGATGCTCAATGAAGCCAATAACCTGGTCGATATTGTGCCGAAGCAGGCCAAAAACCTCGCAACCAATTACCTCACTCAGCGCCGCCTGGCGGACAAAGCAGAAAAAACGCCGTCCTCGATTTCCCGGGACGAAACCGACAGCCGTATCCGCACACCGGGTGCCTCGATTGACGCACTCAACATTCTGGCCAAGGCCGAATTTAACCTCGGCGATCAGCCGGCGGCGTTGCAAGCCCTGACTCAGGCAGAAGAGCTGTCCCGCGTCTACCGCCTGCCCTACCTCAGCCTGGAAGTGCAAATTCTCAAAACACAATTGCTGTGGCAAATCGATCACAATGCCAATGATGCTAGCACCCGCCTGCAGGCAGTAGAAAAGAGCTATAAGAACATCAAAAATCCGGAGCATCTCGCCCGAGGGATCAACTACAAACTGCAAATGCTGCGGGCACAAATTGCTTCAGAAGACGGTGAAATTGATGCCGCCAATCAAATTTATCAGTCACTGAAAAGCTACATCGACCAGAGTAAGTCTTCGAGCCGGATCATCAATTACCACATTGCCGTCGGCGAACACTGGTTACGACATAAATACTACAACCGCGCGCTGTCTGAGCTGTTACTGAGCTACTGGCGTGCCATCGAAGACAACTCCAGTATCCAACTGGCGTATGTGAACCGTCTGCTGGCTCAGCTGTTTTATGAGCGCCGCGTGCTGGACAAAGCGCTTGACCACCTCTCCCAGGCCGCCGATTTTTACGACAGCTACGAAGATTCCCCGGTCTTGGCAGATGTGCTTAAAACCATGGGCGATATTTACTACCAGCAAGGCAAATACAATCTGGCTCTGGTGCATTATTTCAACGTCATGGATCACGAAAAAAACAACCGCAATATTGCCAAGCTGATTGAGATCCGCATCGCCCTCGCAGGTACTTATCTGCAGTTGTACAACTACACGCTGACCGAACAGTACCTCAATCAGGCTGAAAAGCTGCTCGAATATCAGAATATTCCGGCACTGAAAGCCCGGGCACTGCTGCTTAATGCCGGCCTGGCCTATCATCAGGCCACCGAGCATCAAGTGGTTCGTGACGCCGACAAAGCACTGAAGATCGCGCTGGGCATTCACAATATCGATCTGGAAAAGAACGCATACCGGATGCTTTACCTTGGGTATGAGCAGATTCGCCAATACGACAAAGCACTGGAAAATCTCAAGCACTTTATGGCGCTCAATAATGTTCAACAGGAGAAACTCAATCTGATCAGCGAAGACGCGTTCCGTCAACAGAAAGAGTTTGTTGAACAGACCCTGCACCTGGTGGGGCAACAAGAAGAGCTGGAGCAGGTCCGCACTGAGTACCATAAGTTCCAGAAAATCGCCTTTACCCTGTTTGTCGCCTGTACCATTCTGTTCCTGTTTGTGCTGCGCCGGGGCTATGTGATGCAGCGCCAGAAAGAAGAGATCGATACACTCAATGAGGATCTGTTCACCCACTCCCGTTCGGGTCTGCGCAACCTGCGCATGCTGAGTGCGAACCTGCCGGCATCCCTGCAGGCCAGCAGCCATACCTTTGAACGCTGGCGGATTGGTGAGCTGATCCACGAACCGCTTAACGACCGGCTGAAATTTGTCATGATTGACGTGCCGTTCCTGCGCAACATGTACCTGCAACACGGCTACAGTGAAGGCCTCAAGCTTGAGCAGTCATTCGGTGAGTTTCTGCGTAGTAAAATTGACGATCCAGCCAGGGTGTACCACTTCTCTGACGCCAATCTGCTCTACATAGAAGCGGCCTCCGACGAAGACCAGTCACCGGAAACGCTGTTCAACAAAGTGCAACAGTGGGTAAAAGAGTTCAAACCCGACCTCAACATCAACCGCATCGTACGAGTTGGCATGGCCGACTATCCGTTCCTGCCGCGCGCCTACACCGCCATCAATGATAAAGAGTTGCTGGACATCCTGTTGATGTCGACCAGTGCAGCTCGCACATTGAGCATGAAAGAACATTCCAGTCAGTGGGTCTACCTCAAAGCGATAGAGAACGCGCCAGCCGCCAGCCTCGCGACCGGAAATATCCGTAAAGCCTGCAAACATTCGATCAGTCAGGGGCTGATCAAAGTCCATTCGTCCTACCAGAATGAGGACAGCATCAAAAAACTGTTAAAAGATGAATAAAAGCTCGACTAACGCGCATTTAACTCAGTGACTACCACTTTTTATTTGATATTATCAATAAATTAGTAAATAAGATCGACATTGATCTTTTGTCGTAAAGTTTGAGTGTTACATGGGTGTTCTCGAACAAGATATTCAGTCACAGCTGTATGAGCTGAAAAATCAGCTTGAACAAGTCCGTTTGACACAACGCGATACTTCGTTCAAATTCAAACGAGAACAAAACGTTCTGAAGCGTATGTTGTGTTCGCTCAGCCTCGCCTGTTGCTGCGAAGATGAACGACTGCAACAGGCGCTGAGTGAATTACGTCAGTCTTTGGAACAACAACAGGATATCAGCGCGCTGATCCCCCGTTTGGCGGTGCTCGAGCGTATGCTGACAAAGCAAACGTTGGCGATGGACAAACAGACTTCTCAACTCGATTCCCAAATTCACCACAGTGGCGAAACGTTGCTGCGGATCACAGGTTTGCCCGCAAAGGTCAAACGTGACCTGCGCGATTTACTCAGCTACTCCGGCGGTGTAGAGAACTCCAAAGCAGAACAGGCCATGAAGCTGCTGGCCTTGTATGAACGCTCGGTCAAAATCATGGCAACCAATCCAGATGCCGTGATCGGAGAGCTGGACAACAGCGCCGACAAAGAATTGCTCAACCGCTTATCCGAAGAGTTGCAGAATGTCATCACTGAACTTGATTTTGAAGGTGAATCGGGCGAACTGCTCAACGATATTCGCTCTAAACTGCTGCTTGGGGTTGGCTCTCATACCCTGCTGGAATTAACCCTGCAAACCCTCAAGCTGGTGATTGAAGGCACCAAATTTGAGCGTAAAACCTCTGAGCAATTTCTCGAACAGGTCAACACCTCTCTGGCAACAACGCTCAAAAGCTCCAGCCAGAACGTTGAACAGAGCAAAAGCTACCTTGCGCAGCGTCAGGAGATGAACGAGGAGTTGAATGGTCTGGCTGGTCAAAGTGCCCAAATGCTTGATAAAGCCACCAGTCTGGATACCTTGCGTAGCCATCTCGCCCCCGTGCTGAGCCAGATTGGCGCACTGACGGAACGCCTGAACCATGCCGAGCAACGGGAGCAGGCGCTGATCGAACGCATGGCCTACAGTAAACATCAGCTTGAGGCCCTATTTGACCTGACCCAGGATTATCGCCGCCGCATGGAAGACCAGGCCCAGCGTATGCTGCTGGATCCATTGACGAAAACATACAATCGCACCGCGTTCGGTGATCGGCTTGAATTGGAGTATCGCCGCTGGATCCGCAACCAGCATCCGCTCCGCGTCGCGCTGCTCGATATTGATGAGTTTAAATCAATCAACAACAGCTTCGGTTACAGCGCCGGCGACAAAGCGCTGAAAATCATCGCCCGTACTATTCAAAAGGAGATCGGCGATACCGACACGGTGGCGCGTTTCTCCGGCGAAGAGTTCATTATTCTGCTACCGGAGCGCCACCACAACGACAGCTACCAGTTGCTGCAGAATATCCAGAAACAGATCAAGCAGTTACCATTTAAATTCCGCGCTCAGAACATCACCATCACGCTGTCGATCATCTGCACAGAGTTCAAAGAGCCCGACACACCGGAAGAGGTGCTGGAACGCCTCAACCTTGGCCTGCAACACGCCAAAGCCACTGGACCCAATCAACTTATATGGAAATGACGGTACAAAACATCGCCAATCGGACACATTCCGTGCAGTAAATCACACCTCGCTCTGGTCTAACTTAGACGTCTCTGGCTGTTCTTAGAGAATTGATATAGTGTTTTCAAATAGTTAACACTATTTTCCTGTGCTAAGCTAACCAGTACTCCCTGAGTTTTGCTAACACGTATAACTATGGGGATCGCTCCCTCAAACTAAGGAGGTATGTATGATCACTCATATCAGCCCGGCCGGCAGCATGGACCTGCTTTCTCAACTTGAAGTTGAGCGTCTTAAGAATACGGCTTCCAGTGAACTGTACCAGTTATATCGAAACTGTACCCTTGCGGTACTGAACTCCGGTAGCCATACAGATAACTCCAAAGAGCTGCTCGATAAATACAAGTCATTTGACGTCAGTGTGCTGCGCCGTGAACGCGGCATCAAACTTGAACTCAATAACCCGCCAGAACACGCGTTTGTCGACGGTGAAATCATCAAAGGGATCCAAGAGCACCTGTTCTCCGTGCTGCGTGACATCGTGTACGTCAACATGCACCTGGCAGACAACCAGCGCCTTAATCTGACCAATGCCACGCACATTACCAACCTGGTGTTTGGTATTTTGCGTAACGCCGGTACGCTGATCCCGGGCATTGAGCCCAATCTGGTGGTGTGCTGGGGTGGTCACTCGATCAATCCCGTCGAATATCAGTACACCCGTGAAGTTGGCAACGAACTCGGCCTGCGTGAACTGAACATCTGCACTGGCTGTGGCCCGGGCGCGATGGAAGGCCCGATGAAAGGAGCCGCAATCGGTCACGCCAAGCAGCGCTACAAAGAGCAGCGTTACCTCGGGCTGACCGAGCCGTCGATCATTGCGGCAGAACCACCAAACCCGATCGTCAATGAACTGGTGATCATGCCGGACATTGAAAAACGCCTCGAAGCGTTTGTGCGCATGGCACACGGCATCGTGATCTTCCCGGGAGGCCCAGGTACAGCGGAAGAACTGTTGTACATTCTCGGCATCATGATGCACCCGGAAAACCGCGAACAGCCAATGCCTATCGTTCTGACTGGCCCGAAAGAAAGCGAAGCGTATTTCCGCTCGATCGATAAATTCATTGCCGATACGCTGGGAGAAGACGCCCAGCGACATTACCAGATCGTTGTCGACGATCCGGCCAAAGTGGCGCGTATCATGAAACAGGCAATGCCGAAGGTCCGTGAGCACCGCAAAACCAATGGTGACGCCTACAGTTTCAACTGGTCGTTGAAAATAGAGCCAGAGTTCCAGCTGCCGTTTGAACCGACCCACGAAAGCATGGCGGGGCTGGATCTGCACATGAATCAACGTCCGGAAAACCTTGCTGCCGCACTACGTCAGGCATTCTCTGGCATCGTAGCGGGTAACGTGAAAGCGGAAGGAATTCACGAAATCGAGCGCCATGGTCCGTTCATCATTGACGGCGATGCCGATCTGATGCGTAAGATGGACCGACTGCTGCGCGATTTTGTCGAACAGGATCGAATGAAACTGCCGGGCGGCAGCGCTTACGTGCCGTGCTATCGTATTGCCACCAGCTAAGTGTCGTTTCTGGTAATCCGGTTATGAATCATTACAATAAGGGCGTAACGCCCTTATTTTTTATTCAAACCTCAGGAATTCTATGTCTATCCATCTTGTGATCATCGACGCTCTCAACCTCATTCGCCGGGTTCACTCAGCGCAACCGGATCCCAATGACATCGCAAGAACCATAGAAACCACCAGCCGGACACTGCATCGCATCATCGGCGAAGCCCAACCGACCCATATTATCGCGGTATTCGACCATCACCTTCAGGATCGAGGCTGGCGCGCACAAATACTGCCGGACTACAAAGCCAACCGCAAACCGATGCCAGAGCCGTTGCTGCATGGGCTGGACGCGATTCAACAAGCCTGGTGGGAACTGGGAATCGATTCTTTGCTGTCTGACGGGGATGAGGCCGATGATCTGGTAGCAACGTTGGCGGTCAAAGTAGCCAGCCACGGAGAAACCGTCACCATCATTTCCACCGACAAAGGCTACTGCCAGTTGCTGTCTCCTACTCTGCAAATCCGTGACTACTTCCAGCACCGCTGGCTGGATGAACCCTTTATCGCCAAAGAATTTGGGGTAAAACCGGCGCAATTGGCCGACTACTGGGGATTAACCGGGATCAGCTCCAGTCAGGTTCCGGGAATTGCGGGCATCGGCCCGAAAGCAGCCAAAGACATCCTGACCCAATTCAGTGACATTGAAACCGCATACGCCTCTGATGAGCTGGCGCCTAAATATCGCAAAAAATTCGATCAACACATTGAGATGGCAAGAAAGTGTCGTCAGGTGGCGGCGCTCAAAACGGACATTGAGCTGGGGTTCAATCTGCAGGATATCCGCTACACACCACCAGTCTCAACCAAAGCGTAAACCGCCTTCATCGATAAAAAAAACGCAAACCGAAAGTTTGCGTTTTTTGACCGTACACTTTTTTAATGCGGTGAGATGTTGGACAGACACTGAAGGTGAATGGTGATCTCTTCCCGGTCGTGATACAGGTGCTTGGCCTGCATACGGAACTTCACGCCATTCTCAATTAAGAACTGTTTGAGGTTTTCAATGTCTTCCGAGACTTCCTCATAGCGACCTTTCATTGGCAGCTTAAGATTAAAGATCGCCTCTTTGGCCCAGCCACTGATGATCCACTCTCCCATCAACTGCGCCACGCGAGAAGGTTTTTCCACCATATCGCACACCAACCAGGTGACGTTTTTACGCGCTGGTTCAAATTTGAAGCCATCTTCCTGATGGTGCTTCACCTGACCGGTTTCCATCAGGCTGTCGGCCATCATGCCGTTGTCGACGGCGTGGACGAACATTGAGCGCTTGACCAACTGATACGTCCAGCCACCCGGGCACGCTCCCAGATCAACCGCCCACATTCCCGGAGCCAAACGCTCTTCCCACTCTGCTCGGGGAATGAATACGTGAAACGCTTCTTCCAGTTTCAGAGTCGAACGGCTTGGCGCATCGGCTGGAAATTTCAGACGCGGAATCCCCATAAAGAACGGAGAATTATTGTCAGTGACCGAATAGCCAACATAGCAGTGACCCGGAGCCACAAAACAGATGTGCAGCACCGGCTTTTTCGGATTCTCTTTGTTCAACAGAATCCCTTTACCGCGCAGCGCCTGACGCATAGGCACCGTAAATTTACGACAAAACTTGAGTAGCTCTTTGGCTTCGTTGGTGTCCGGCGTTTCAATTCTCAATTCACCACAGCGTGGTAAACCATCGATGTCAGCCAGGGTGTCGAGGATAGGCGAAATGCGATCCTCACTCGGCAGCGCTTCAAATTGTGCCGCCACGGCAAACATCTGGCGGGCAAAAATCAGCGTTTTGAAGTCAATCAACTTCGCCAGTTTATCGGCATCCCCGTCCTGATAGCATTCAAACAGCACATAACCGGAATGAGGCTGTACACGCGGAAAACCGAACACTTCCAGCCGCGTCGCTTTATCCTGGATTTCACCGGCGCACTCTTTTTCAAAGCCTGCGCGGCAATAAAGCATCAGATGTTTCACTTGTTGTCCTCTTTGATCTGTAGTGCTGCGTAAACGAACAGCCCCCAGCCTAGCATAAACGTCACGCCACCCAGAGGGGTCACCGGACCAAACCACTTAATGCCAGTCAGGGCCAGTGCATAGAGACTGCCGCTGAAACAAAAGATGCCGATGATAAAGCAAATCGCCGCCGCAAAAAAATATTTTTGTGCTTTGTCGCTCAGTGACAGCATCAGCAGCAGCGCACAAACGAGCACCGCTACGGCATGAAGAAACTGATACTGAACACCGGTCTCAAATACACCAACCAGATAAGGAGACAAGACGGTCTTCAGTCCATGCGCTGCCAGAGCGCCTAAGCCAACGGCAATGCCGGCCAAGACACCGCCTACCGTGAGTAACCACTTACTGCGCATCATACACCTCCAAAATAAACTGACTCAGCGCCGCCACTGCTGCTGCAATATTGCCACTTTCTGTAAAACCGGAGCGCTTGCGTGGTGTAAAGCTGTGATCGCCATCTGGCAGAAAAGTGACACGCACAGAATCAGACAAACTGAATTCGCTCAGTTCCTCCCGCAGACCAAAGGTATCGCGCTCGCCTTGCAAAATCAGACACGGTTTGCTGAGTGAGGCCAGGTGCTCTCCTTTGTATTTTTCCGGCTTGCCCGGAGGATGAAAAGGGTAGCCCAGACAAGCGACTCCCGCCACCAGCGCTTCCTCAGCCAACAGGCTGGCCATTCGCCCTCCCATTGACTTACCACCAATCACTACGGGCTGTCCCTGTGCCTGCTCGCTGATGACCTGACGAAACGCATCCAGAAGCTTAGGCGCACGATCCGGCGGACGCTTTTTGCCATCTTCGGCCCGCTTTACCATGTATGGGAAATTAAAGCGGATCACCCGAATCCCCTGCTCAGCCAACCCCTCTGCCACCTGCTCCATAAAAGCATGATCCATATCTGCCCCCGCGCCATGAGCAAAAATAAACCGCGGCTGCTGCGGCAAGCCGTTAATGCGTGTGTCAGTCATCCAGCAATTCCTCTTGTTCGCTCTGTGCTTTGGCGAGCATCCAGTCACGGAAGGTGGCAATGCGTCCCATGTCCGCCTGTTTCTCATGACAGACCACATAAAACGCATTTTTGGTCACCAGTACTTCATCAAACGGCGCGATCAAACGACCGGCTTCCAGCTCCGGCTGAGCCAGCACGTTGTTGCCCAGCGCCACGCCCTGACCGTGAGCCGCCGCTTGAAGCACCATAGTCGAGTGGCTGAAAATCGGACCGTGATTCACATTCACGCTGTCGAGCCCGTTCTGTTTGGCAAACTGTTTCCAGTCTTTACGTGACGTATCATGCAGTAAGGTATGCTTGCTGAGATCACTTAGTGATTCTAATGGTTTACTTCCGAGCAACAGGGATGGCGAACACAGTGGGATCAGGTATTCCTGATACAATTTATCGGCACGCAACCCCGGCCAGTTGCCCCGGCCATAGTAAATCGCCACGTCGACGTCGTCCGTCAATGAGCCTTCATCCATGTCTACCGCTTTGATCCGCACGTCTATGTCCGGCTCCTGTTGATTAAAATCAGCCAGACGCGGCACCAGCCACTGAATCGCAAAACTTGGCGGCAAGCTGATGGTCAGAGCCCCCTTCTCACTGCGTTCCAGTACTTTATCTGTGGCTTCTGCCAGTGAAGTGAAAATATCTTTGATGTCGAGAAAATAGCTCTGTCCCTCTTCCGTCAACAGCAACGAACGGTTGCGACGACGAAACAACTTTAGGCCAAGGAATTCTTCTAACGCTTTGATTTGATGACTAACGGCAGCCTGAGTTACGAATAACTCCTCCGCAGCACGAGTAAAACTGAGGTGACGAGCAGCCGCTTCGAACACTTTCAGCGAGTTGAGAGGTGGCAATCTTCTGGACATGGGTAAACTCTATAGTTTGGATTAGTTTTTTTAATCTGAAACATTATAATTTGTCCATTGTCTCCCGGCCAGAGAAATTCTATATTTCACCCCGCAACGCTAGCCTGAACGGCTTGATTCTCTTTGGAATCAATTGGCTTAGTTGTTGCGATGTTGTGTTTGCAAACTCGTTTTTCGAGTTAGGTAGGTTTCTACCATTGTTTTGTCTCACTTATCCCAGAGGCAAAACATATACTTCCTGTATTTATTTTTTGACCTGTCTGTCAAATTTTTTAGCACCGCCTAATGGCGGTGTTTTTTTATCCCTCGAATTTGCATCTTGGCAGCAGACAATCGGAGCGGGATAAGTGTGACACAAAAAAAGCGCAAACCGAATCAACGATTTGCGCTTTTTAATCATTTAATGATGCAGATTAAGGGCGGTACACTTTCACATTACTAAACCCTTGCTCTTGCAGGTACAACGCCTGAAGACGACTCATCACGCCGCGATCACAGTACAGCAGATAAGTTTTGGACTGATCCAAATCACCAAACTGAGTGCCCAGCTTGTAAAACGGTAGGTGTTTCACTTCAACGCCACTGATTTCCAGTGGGTTTTCGTCTTCTTCATCCGGGCTACGGATATCCAGCACGATGGCATGCTCTTCGACCGCCTGAACCTGCTCGACTTCCGGTGCCGCCTGCTCTGATTCTTTGGCGATATCGCGAATGTCCATCTGACGGGCATCACGCACAACCTGCTCCAGAATACTGAAGTCAAATTTCTCTTCTTCCGCTTCCAGTTTCGCTTTCACCGCTTTCACCGTCGGTTTCTTCGAAATCACCCCACAATACTCAGGCATCGTCTTAGCAAAATCTTCAGTGCCGATATTACGGGCCAGATTAATGATGTCTTCTTTGTCCCAGTTGATCAGCGGACGCAGGATCAGAGAATCCGTCACCCCATCAATATGGCGCAAGTTGGTCAGCGTCTGACTCGAGACCTGTCCCAGCGCTTCACCGGTAACCAGAGCCTGGATACCGAACTTCTCCGCAATCATGCCGGCCGCCCGCATAAACATCCGTTTGAGGATAACCCCCATCTGGCCGTCATCCACTTTTTCCAGAATTTCAGCAACAACGGGTTCAAAATCGACCGAGATGAAACGCACTTTGGCCGATGAGCCGTACTTGTTCCACAAGTAATGAGACACCTGCTTCACGCCAATCTCGTGCGCCGGTCCGCCAAGGTTGAAGAAACAGTAGTGTACTTTAGAGCCACGCTTGATGTGCAGGTAACTGGATACACCAGAGTCGAAACCGCCCGAAATCAGGCTCAGCACATCTTCCTGAGTCCCCAACGGGAAACCACCCAAGCCTTTGTACCGTGCCAGTACCTGGTTCAGCTTGTCGCCAGCGACTTCCACTTTTACCGTCACATCCGGATTGTGCAGTTTCACACTGGCACTTTCTACTGCCTGGTTGAGGCCACCGCCAACATAGCGCTCAAGCTCGATGGAGGTGAAGTCGTGCTTACCACGACGCTTCGCCCGCACCACGAACGTCTTACCTTCGATCAGTGGACGACTCAGCGCCAACACCTGCTCATAGATGTCATGCAAATCGGTAAAATCGGATTGCTGCACTTCCAGAACATGGTGGATGCCCGGCGTGTGCGTCAGGATCTCCAGCACTTCCGCATGGTACTGAGAGCTCTCGGAGGTCACTTCAATGTGGTCACGACGGTTGAATACCGCAACCGACTCAGTGCGCGCCTTAACGATGTTGCGAATGTTGCATTCTAGAATCTTTGTGAAGCGCTTACGCACCGATTCGCTTTTAACAAAAATCTCTGGATGGGGCTTTACAATAAATTTCATAATTCTGTTCGCAGCTTTAGTTCGCAATCATCAACGACGCACCAACTGTACCTGTAAGCCTAGTACAGCTTTGTGCAACTTTATAAAGGCGCGAGATTATATACCCACCGTCCAGAAGATGCGAGCGCCGACCGGAATTATCTGTCAGGCCGACATCAATCCACGGCTAAGCTGTACTCCGCTCAACCAGCCAATATCAGGCGTTCTCAGACACAAAAAAGACGAGCGTGGCGCTCGTCTTTTTGCGGTGTTGACCTTGCGTTATTTGATCGTGGGGATCTCATCACTAAACATAGGCTCACCCTGCATGATGCTGATTTCCACCCGCCGGTTTCTCGCACGCTGCGCCTCGGTATCGTTCGGCCCGAGCGGCTGAGTGTCCGCCATTCCGCGTACACGTAAACGCTGATGCGGGAAGCCGTGCACTTTTTCCATCTCCTGAGCAACCGACACCGCACGCTGTGACGACAGATCCCAGTTAGAGCGATACAACTCCGAATCAATCGGCTGATTATCGGTGTGACCAGAGATACGCACGATACCCGGGACGTCTTTAACCAATTCCGCCACCTGACGGATCAGAGGCCGAAATTTTGGCTGAAGGAACGCAGACCCTTCCGGAAACGCGCCTTTTTCCCGAATACGAATCACCAACTGCTGGCCGAGGTTTTCCACTTCAACCGCGCCCTGATCGATTTCTCGCTCGAGCGCTTTCTTGATGCTTTCTTCCAACGTTTCCAGTTCTTCGGCCATGGCTTCAGACTGCTGCTGTTCCATTTCCGACTCAGCGTTCTGGTTGTCTTTGGTCGATGACTCAGGCGATTTCCCCCCCGTCAGTTTTCCTTTATCGCGCTGAGTACCACCAGCACGATCCGACTCCCCTTCATGGAAATCCAGGGTTTGCTGAGTGATATCAATCGTCTGCTGCATGATGACATCAATGGGTGTCGGTTCAGGACGCCCCGGACGGAACTCCTGAGCAATGATGCTGGTGCCTTTTGGGATGTCTTTGACCTCAAGGCGGTTTTGTACCCCGAAGGCAAACTTCATGGAACCGGCAATCTGTTTGAACTTGAGTACATCCATTTCAGAAAACGACAGCAACAGTACAAAGAAACACATCAACAGAGCCATCAGGTCGGCAAACGTCCCCATCCACGGCGGCAAGCCGGGAGGCGGACATTTACATTTTTGCTCTTCCATAGACAGATCCTGTTACTCGTTGTCGATATCGAGATTGCGTTTGCCTTCGTTGAGGTAATTTTTCAGATAACTGTCTATTACCCGTGGATTCTGGCCATCCTGAATCGCCAGTACGCCATCCATGATCAGGCGACGGTTAAGTTTCTCCTGTTCACGACGCAGCGACAGTTTGTCGGCAATCGGGAAGAAAATCATGTTCGCCAGAATCGCACCGTACAACGTTGTCAACAAGGCCACCGCCATCGCCGGACCGATCGCTTTCGGGTCATCCATGTTCGACAACATCGCCACCAGACCGATCAGCGTACCAATCATTCCCATCGCCGGTGCTACATCACCAAACGCTTTAAACACACCGGAGCCCTGTTCATGACGTTCGTCAGTCAAGGCGATGTCTTTTTGCAATGCGGCCCGGACCACATCAGCATCGTGGCCGTCCACCAGCAAATCGATCCCTTTTTGCATGAAGCTGTTACTGATCTCCATCTCTTCGAGCGCCAGAAATCCCCCTTTACGCGCTGCGTCTGCCATTTCAACAACTTTGGCAATCAGCTCTTCCGGTTGGTCCGCTTTGAACGCAAATGCTTTACCAGCAATTTTGGCCGCAGAAAAAAACTGTCCCAGCGTGAATTTCATCAATACTACAAATGTGGAACCACCCACCACGATCAGGATCGAAGTAATATCGACGAACATCATGATACTGCCGCCCAGCACCATGGCCATGACCACGAACGCCAAGCCACCCAGCAGTCCAATCAGCGTAGCTAAATCCACAAAGCACTCCTCATGCAGTATATCCTGCCAGTCAGAAACAGCCGGCAGATAACCGGGCTGGCAGGTGAAATTCCGAGATTACTCATTTTATCGGCAATAAGATGAGATCTTTAAC
>NZ_WXWP01000217.1:0-20602 GCF_009904765.1 Vibrio sp. V39_P1S14PM300 | reverse complement strand
CTGCGTACACAGTCCACCAGATAGTTGCCGATGGAGATGTATTTTGGGGTGCCTGGGCGAATGATCGGATTCAAAGAAATTGTCATGACACAATGTTTTTATTGATTCATTTTAAAGTCCCATTGTAACTTCGATTTAACAAATGGCGACTTTTTGTCCGTTAAATGCGGTCTGTTGCACAAAAAACATCCATAATTGTAGTGATTGATATGAGTTGTCATGCTTTAAATGACGATATTGAACTGAAATGGTCATTCAATCCGCGGCCACCTTCCGGTGGCAATACCACAGCAGATTAATACCCGGCCCGTCAGGGGCTGATAAAAGGTAGAGATACCTCAACGTCTCCGAAGGCCGATAAGGCGTCGGAATTCTACAAGGAGAAAAGAAATGAGAGGCGTTGCTTTGCATTTTACTCTGGATGAATACCAAGAGCGGCTGATTAAAGTCCGCCAGTCCATGGAAGAGCGTGAACTGGATGTGTTGATCCTTCATGACCCGTCCAACATGGCATGGCTCACAGGTTACGATGGCTGGTCGTTTTATGTGCCTCAATGTGTCGTGGTGGGATCGAGTGGTGAGCCTTTATGGTTTGGCCGCTGTCAGGATGCTAACGGCGCCTACCGTACTGCCTATATGTCGGCTGAAAACATCACCTACTACCCGGACCACTATGTGATGAACCCGCCACTGCACCCAATGGATTATCTGGTGGAAGCGGTGTTGGCTCCGCGTTTGTGGGACCGGGGCCGGATTGGTGTCGAGAAAGACAATTACTACTTTAGCGCTACCGCATACGAATCACTGCATACCCATTTGCCAAACGCTCAGTTGCTCGATGCCACTGGTTTAGTGAACTGGTGCCGGGCGGTGAAATCGGATCAGGAGCTGGCGTATATGTACCGGGCTGCCCGTATTGTGGAGAACATGCACCGTGTTGCGTTTGACATGATTGAACCTGGGCTTCCAAAGCACCATCTCGTGGCGGAAATCAACCGTCAGGCCGTGCTGGGCCATGAAGACCATTTTGGTGATTACACGGCAATCGTGCCGCTGTTGCCGTCTGGCTCTGATGCTTCTGCGCCCCATCTGACCTGGGACGACCGTCCGTTTAAAAAAGGTGAGGGGACGTTTTTCGAAATTGCCGGTGCTCACCGTCGTTACCATTGTCCTTTATCGCGTACCATCTTTCTGGGTGAGCCGGACGATAAGTTCAAACGCGCAGATGAAGCCCTAACCCGCGGTCTGGAAGCTGGGTTGGAAGTGGCCAGGCCCGGCAACACCTGCGCCGATATTGCCAATGCACTCAACCGGGTTTTGGATGAAGCAGGCTTCTCGCGTGAAGGCGCTCGGTGCGGTTATCCGATTGGTTTGAGCTATCCGCCGGATTGGGGCGAGCGCACCATGAGCCTGCGTGACAGCGATAAAACCGTGTTGAAAGAAGGCATGACCTTCCATTTTATGCCGGGGCTGTGGTTTGAAGACTGGGGATTGGAAACCACGGAAAGCATCGTGATCACTCAATATGGCGCGAAAACGCTGTGTGATTTTCCGCGCCATCTTTTCGTTAAACACTAAGGAGTGGCTATGCAAAACAGTTCGATTTCCGCCACGGTCGATTTTAACCAGGAAGGAATCCAGCACGGTTTTCTTACATTGCCATACTCGCACGATGAATCGGCTTGGGGCAGCGTGATGATCCCGGTGACGGTGATCAAAAATGGCGACGGGCCGACCTCGCTACTGACTGGCGGTAATCACGGTGATGAATACGAAGGGATCACCAGTTTATTGAAGTTGGCCAACACCCTTCAATTAGAGCAGGTGAGTGGACGGGTGATCATCGTTCCCATGATGAACTTGCCGGCAGTACACAATGCGTCTCGCACCTCGCCGATAGACCAAGGTAACCTGAACCGCAGTTTTCCCGGTAACCCAGCAGGTTCGGTGACTGAAAAAATTGCTGATTACTTCACCCGTTATTTGGTGCCACTGTGCGATTTCGCGCTGGATATACACTCAGGAGGCAAGACTCTCGACATTGTGCCGTTTGCGGCCGCGCACCGGCTGGACAACCCGGATCAGGAAGAGGCCTGTATTCTCGGGGCGAAACTGTTTGGTGCGCCATATACCATGATTTTGCTGGAAATGGACGCCACCAGCTTGTACGACACTGTTGTGGAAGGTCAGGGCAAAGTGTTTGTCACCACGGAGCTGTGCGGTGGAGGGACCAGTACACCACAGACGATCGCCTACGCCGATCGTGGTATTCGCAACTTTCTGCGTTTTGCCGGCAACCTGACTGGAGCGTATGAGAAGCCTGCTCAGCCGAGCCGGTTACTCGATATGCCGGATGCCCGTTGCTATCTGCAAAGTCGCCATAGCGGGATCGCGGAATACCTGTGCGAGTTGGGGGACCGGGTGGAAACTGGCCAGTTAATGGTGCAGATACATTCAACGCAACGCACGGGAGAACCCCCTGTTGAATATCGGGCAGAGCGCGGCGGAATTTTTGCTGCACGCCGCTTTCCGGCCATGGTGAATCTGGGAGACACCTTAGCCGTGATCGCCGAAGACTATGGTGAATTTACTTAGCCAGTGTCTGTTTTGCAGCTACTGGGACACCCCTTAGGGTCTGGCGTATCACCAGCCGTTGGTGAGATGGCCCCAACAGAACGAAAGGAAGAAATGGATGAATCCGATGAAAAAACGCTATCGCCATCTGGCAACGACGTTATTACTGGCCAGCAGTGCACTGGCCGGTACCGTGCAGGCTGAAACCTGGAAGTTTGCGCTGGAAGAGGTGAAAGGCTCCGTACAGGACGCCTACGCCCAGGAGTTCAAACAACGCATCGAAACCAAAACCGGCGGAGACGTGACCGTTGAAGTGTACCCATACGGTACGCTGGGCCAGTCTGAGGACCTGACCGAACTGGCCGCCAATGGCATCATTCAGTTCACTAATGCCTCGCCGGGAATCTTCGGTTCTTTTGTGCCTGAAATGCAGGTGTTCTCCATTCCGTATTTGTTGTCTTCCGACAATGAGGTCAACAAAAAAGTCCTCAGCGCCGGCCCAACCATTTATGGCACCCTGGGTGGAAAACTGGAAGCCAAAAACCTTAAATTGCTGACCATGTTCCCAGAAGGAGAGATGGTTTGGACCACCAATCGCGCTATTCGCAGCCCGCAAGATTTTAACAATTTCAAAATGCGGGTGATGGCCTCGCCCATGCTGATGGAAGCCTATAAATCGTTTGGCGCCGATCCAACCCCTTTGCCGTACTCTGAGGTGTACGGCGCGCTGCAACTGAAGATGATCGACGGTCAGGTGAATCCGGTGTTTGCGATTCAGGAAATGAAATTCTACGAGGTGAGCGATTACATGATCTGGGCGGGGCAGCAGCAATTTACCACTACGGTGATCACCAACAATGCCTGGTTTAATGGTTTGCCGGAAGCGCGTCGTAAACTGGTTCAGGAGACGATCTCTCAAATGAATGATTTCATTTTTACCAAACAGGCTGAGTTTAACCAGATGCGCCTTGAGCAAATTAAGCAGGCGAAACCCGAGATGAAAATGGTGCATTTGAATGAGCAGGAACGTGCGGAGTTCAAGCGGGCATCCATGCCGATGCGCGACAAGTATGTTGAGCTGACCGGGAAAAGTGGTCAGGCGGTGCTAGACGCTCTGGAGCAAGAGTTCAGCCAGTAATGGCTCAGATGAGTGGCCTGCCTTGCGGGCCACACTGGCGTTAAAAGGGAGAGTGATTTATGCGCCTGGATCGCTACGACGTAAAGATTCTACAAATTCTTCATGACAATGGCCGTATCACCAAATCGCATCTGGCGGAGGCGATCAATTTGTCCGTCAGCCCCTGCTGGGAGCGGGTCAAAAAACTTGAAGAAGCTGGCATCATCGAAGGTTACGGAGCCCGGGTGAACACCGACGTGCTGTTTAAACGTACATCCGTCATGGTGGAAGTCAGCCTTAAAGAACACAATGCTCAGGCTTTTCGCCGTTTTGAACAACTGGTACTCCATACCCCGGAAGTCACCGACTGTTATGCCACCGGCGGCGGCGTGGATTACATCCTCAAAATCCAGTCCGAAGACATTGATCAGTATCAACGGTTGATCGACAACTGGCTCGACTCAGAGGTCGGCATTGAACGCTACTTTACTTATATCGTTACCAAAACCATCAAACGGGATGCCGGTACATTAAATATCAATCAAAACGCGTTGTTCTAAAAGAAAAAAACGCGCAAATCCATCACCAGAAAAATCGCCATTTTAGTGGCGAACGAAAAGAAAATTCTGCCGGTTCTCCCGCTGGCTTCAGAAATTATTCACCACGCTTCTCTCTTACAGTGTAGGTATGGACAACGACGCTGGGAGAAGGATTTATGACAGCACTACACAGTTTACATGGCGGTGAATTGAAAGCTTCACACGACATGATGGCAATAATGGATGATGTTCGTCTGGTGCGCGGCCTGGCTTACGTTAATGGCAAGTGGGTCAGCGGCGACGAGTTTCATCCGGTAGACAATCCGGCTGATGGCAATGTGCTTGGGTACATTACCAAGCTGAATCAACAACAGTTGTATCAAGCGATTGATCAGGCTGATCAGGCGTTTCGTCACTGGCGAAAATTGCGGGCAGATGAGCGGGCAGCGCTATTGATGCGCTGGCATGATCTGATTCTTGAAGCCAAACCGGATCTGGCACGTTTGATGGTGATGGAACAGGGCAAGCCTCTTGCGGATGCGCTGGGAGAAATTGATTACGGTGCGTCGTTTATTCGCTGGTTTGCTGAAGAGGCGCGCCGCTGTTATGGCGAGACCATTCCCAGCCATATTCCGGACGCGCAACTCTCTACGGTTCGTGAACCGATTGGAGTTGCAGCGTTGATCACGCCGTGGAACTTTCCCAATGCGATGGTGACGCGTAAAGCGGCCGCAGCGCTGGCGATTGGTTGTCCGGTACTGATTAAGCCGGCCAGCGAAACACCATTCTCAGCGCTGGCATTGGCGGAGCTGGCTGATCGGGCTGGATTTCCTGCCGGCGTGTTCAACGTGGTGACTGGCGACGCCGTGATGATCTCGCAGACCTTATGCCATTCCGACAAAGTGAAAGCCTTGTCCTTTACTGGCTCAACCCGGGTTGGGAAGTTGCTGCTACGTGACGCCGCTCAGACGGTGAAAAAATGCAGTATGGAATTGGGGGGCAACGCGCCGTTTATTGTGCTGCCGGACATGGAGATTGCTCAGGCTGCTCAAGCTGCGGTGGCCGCCAAGTTCCAGACTGCGGGGCAGGATTGTTTGGCCGCCAATCGCATTTTTGTACCACAGGAAAAATATGAGCCATTTCTGGAAGCTTTTACGCATGAGATGGAACAATTCGTACTCGGCAACGGGATGGAGCCACACACCACCATGGGGCCGTTGATCAATCAGGCCGCCGTCGATAAAGCCCATGACTTGGTACGCGATGCGCTGGATAACGGGGCCCGGTTGGTGGCGGGGTATCACACCTCTGTGCCGGGAGGCAACTTTTTTGCGCCGACGCTGTTGGCAGACGTCACGCCAGAAATGGCGGTATACCGTGAAGAGAATTTCTGCCCGGTGGCCGGGGTTCTACCCTACAAGGATTTGGCATCAGTGATTGAGATGAGCAATGACACCGAATACGGCTTAGCCGCGTATGTGTATGGCCACGACATCCATCAGATTTGGCAATGCATGCGTGGCCTGGAATTTGGCATGGTGAGTGTCAACTCGGTCAAGATGACGGGGCATCCGATCCCGTTTGGCGGTGTCAAGCAATCCGGGCTGGGCCGGGAAGGGAGCCGCCATGGCTTTGATGAATATAGCGAAATCAAATATTGCTGCCTGGGCGCACTGCCGACCGTGACTGGCAGTTGAGACATGAAATATGGAAAGCCAACTATTCGAGGAGAAGGAACATGAGCACCAAAACCGAACAACTACTGAATATCGACCGCCAGCGCGTATTTCATGCCTCAACCCACCTGAAGCAATATGCGGCTGGGGAGCTTTCGGGAAGAATTATCTCGAGCGGAAGCGGAATACGCATCACCGATTCCGAAGGCATCGAGCTGATCGACGGCTTTGCCGGGTTGTATTGTGTGAACATTGGTTATGGCAGGACTGAAATGGCCGAAGCCATTTACGAACAGGCCAAACAGTTAGCTTATTACCATACCTATGTCGGACACACTAACGAAGCGCTAGTAACCCTGTCAGATCGCATCATCAAGATGGCGCCGGCCGGGATGAGTAAAGTGTATTACGGTATGTCGGGCAGTGACGCGAACGAAACGCAACTTAAGCTGGTGTGGTACTACAACAATGCGCGTGGCTTGCCGGAGAAGAAAAAGATCATCTCGCGTGATCGCGGCTATCACGGTTCAAGTATTGCGTCTGGATCCATGACCGGATTGCCCCTGTTCCATGCGCATTTTGATCTGCCGCTGGAGCGGGTTAAGCATACTATGGCGCCGTATTACTATCGCCGTGATGATGACAGTATGTCTGAGCTGGAGTTCTCCCGGTACTGTGCGGATCAACTGGAGCGGATGATTCTGGCTGAAGGGCCGGACACGGTCGCTGCGATGATCGCTGAGCCAGTGCTGGGCACCGGTGGGATCGTGCCGCCGCCAGAAGGGTACTGGCAAGCCATTCGTCAGGTGCTGGATAAATACGATGTTCTGCTGATCGCTGATGAAGTGGTGTGTGGCTTTGGGCGTCTTGGTTCCGATTTTGGCTCTATCCATTATGATATGAAACCGGATCTGATCACCGTAGCGAAAGGCCTGACCTCGGCGTATCAACCTTTGTCAGGCGTGATTGTGGGTGAGCGTGTGTGGAGCGTTCTGGAAGAGGGCACCGATCAATGGGGCGCCATCGGTCATGGCTACACCTACTCGGGACACCCGATGGGTGCGGCAGCCGCCAATTGTAACCTTGATATCATTGAGCGCGAGGGTTTAGTTCAAAATGCCGCAGAGGTGGGGGCGTATCTACAGCAACGGATGGCGGAGACTTTTCGCGATCATCCGCTGGTAGGGGACACGCGTGGTGTCGGTTTGTTGCATGCGCTGGAGTTTTCATCCGATAAACTGCGTCGCTCGCACTTTGACGCTAATCTCAAAGTGGGTCCTCAGATCGCCGCTTCCTGTCTGGATCAGGGGTTGATTGCCCGTGCGATGCCGCACGGTGACATTCTGGGTTTTGCTCCGCCGTTGATCGCCAACCACCACGACATTGACACCATCGTTGATAAAGCTCATCAGGCGGTTAATCAGGTGATGGACCGCTTAGTGACCTCGAAACAGTGGCAACCGAAATAGTCCTATTCCGTTCACTTGCCGCCCCACTTGTGGGGCGGCGTTAGGATCCAAACACTATGGAAATACAAGATGTTTACGCGGCCAGGCGAGCCATTCATGGACTGGTCTGCCGTACCCCTTTGCTTCATTCCCCGCAATTGTCCCGGCAATATCAGTGTGAGGTGTGGCTTAAACTGGAAACGCTCCAGCCGATTGGTGCTTTTAAACTGCGTGGTGCGACATACGCGATGAACCGTCTCAGCGAAGAGCAGAAACGCCATGGTGTGGTGACTTGTTCAACCGGAAATCACGGCCGCGCGGTGGCTTATGCCGGTCAGCGACTTGGGATTCATACGGTGATCTGCATGTCGAGCCTGGTGCCGAACAATAAAGTCGAGGCGATCAAAGCACTCGGGGCAGACGTGCGTATTGTCGGTCAGTCTCAGGACGACGCCGAGCGCGAAGCGCTGAGGCTGACAGAGAAAGCGTCGATGACTTATCTCTCGCCCTTTGAGCACCCGGATATTATTGCCGGGCAAGGCACCATTGGATTGGAAATTATCGAGGATTTGCCTGATGTCGATGTGATTTTTGCTGGATTGTCCGGCGGTGGTTTGTTAGGCGGTGTTGGGCTGGCGGCGAAATCGGCAAGCCGTAAAGTTAAAATCTTTGGGGCTTCAATGGAAAAAGGCGCCGCAATGGTGGAAAGCCTCAAGGCAGGAAAACCGGTTCAGGTACCAGAGTATGAGTCGTTTGCCGACAGTCTGGGAGGCGGAATCGGGCTGGGTAACCGTCACACTTTTCAACTCGTGCAACAGGTGATGGATCGTGCGTTTCTCGTGAGTGAGGACAATATCGCTAAAGGTATGACGGATATTTTTGATGCAGAGAAGTTTGCTGTTGAAGGTGCGGCTGCGGTTGGTTTTGCGGCAATGCGTCAGCATCCGCTTGATCTGCGCGGTAAAAAAGTCGTGTTTGTTCTGAGCGGTAAAAATGTGTCGTCGGACACGTTTGACACGGCACTCAGTATTGGCCGACACATGCAGTAAACAAGGAAGTCGGAATGGAAATCTACAACAAGACACAAATTCAATCGGTAACCGGGCTGAATGAGGACGCGCTGCTGGCCGTCGAAGATGGCTTTCGTGCCCTGGGAGAAGGTCGGGTAACCTTGCCACCGATCTTGAGCATGACGATTGCGGAGAGCCATGGAGAAGTCGATGTTAAAACGGCGCATATTGAAGGCATTGCCCGTTTTGCCATCAAAATTAGCCCGGGCTTTTTTGATAACCCTAAACTGGGGTTACCCAGTCTGAATGGTTTGATGGTGCTGCTGAGCGCTAAAACCGGCTTGGTGGATTGTGTACTGTTCGATGAAGGGTATTTGACGGATGTTCGCACCGCGCTCGCCGGAGCCATTTCTGCCAAGTATTTTTCTAATCCGAACGCTAAACGTGTTGCGGTGATCGGTGCTGGTTTACAAGCCGAATTGCAGGTGGCTGCGATGACATTAGTTCGTGACATCAAACACGTCGACGTTTGGGCCCGGGATGCCGACAAGGCATATGAGTATCAGCGCCGGATGGCGCAGACATACGACCTACCTGTGACGGTCCACAGCACGATTGCCGAGGCGTGCTGCGAAGCGGATATCATTGTCACCACTACGCCATCGCGTGAGGCGCTGCTGTATTGGCGGGATATTCCCGCGGGCGCGCACGTGATTGCGATGGGCTCGGATAGCCCGCATAAACGTGAGCTGGCTGACGACGTGCTCCTCAATGCCGATCATCTGGTGGTCGACCGCCTCAGCCAGTCAGAGTCAGTGGGAGAACTGCGCTGCATGGCAAAGCCTCTGCCTCGAAAGGTGTGTGAATTAGGCGAGATCATCTGTGGTGTCAGCCCGTATATTCGGCATGCGGCAGAGATATCGGTGTGCGACCTGACCGGAACGGGTGTTCAGGATACGGCGATCGCCAACTACACCGCACAGCGATTGGCGGGAGATGTCGCCACCTGAAGTTGAGTGCGTTTTGGGCCGCTTCGCTGTCTGAAAACACCGGATTACGTGCTCGGTGAGATTCGGTCTATGCTTTAAGTCTGAGGTTTGCTGGCATCATTCGAGTGCCGCCGAGCCGGGGTTATCCGCATTATCTGAGGCTTATGTATGCTGACGCTGACTTACCAAATCGACATCGATGCTGAACCTGCCCGTATCTGGCAGGTTTTGACCGAGCTGGAGCTGTATCGCAAGTGGGCGACAGCCTTCTCTCCACAGTCCCAGTTTCACGGTGAATGGCGTGAAGGGGAACACATTGCGTTTTTTGATCCCGGTTTAGGAGGCACACGGGCGGTGATCGATAAGATTGACGTCGACCGGGCTATCCAAATCCATCACATTGCGGTGTTTAATCCCGAACATATCATCGACATCGACAGCGATTCAGCACGCAAATGGATTGGCTCAAGTGAGAGCTACGAAATCATCCGTCAGGGCGATAGAGTGGTACTGGAAGTCACCATAGTGACACATCCGGACTTTACCACCATGTTTAATGATGGCTGGGAAAAGGCACTGCCTAAGATCAAAGCGCTCAGTGAAGAGTGAGACAAAAAGCCTTGCATCATAGCAAGGCTTTTCCATCAGGCAGTGGTCAACCGCCGCTCCAGTTGGCGCAGTCCGCGCTGGTACATGACCCAGGCACAAAGCCCGGCGAGTACGTTGCCAATTAATGCCCCGACCAATAGGCCATAGATATCCGCGATCTGAGCACCTACCCATAAACACGGCAGGAAGAACGCAAACAGGCGCAGAGCCGAGATAGTCAGTGCGGTATACGATTTGCCCAGAGCATTGGAAATCGACACCATTAACATACAGATACCGAGCGGTCCAAGGCTCAGAGGGACTAAGGTAAGGTGCCAGTTGAGGATCGACGCGACGCTGGCTTCACTGGTCATCAAAGCGGAGAGGAAACCCGCTCCCAGGTAGGTCGCCAGCGCGATCACAAGCTGCAAAACCAGCACGAAACGACAGGCCAGATTGACCAGTTGTTTGATCTGCTCGATTTTACCCGCGCCGAGTAACCGGCCGATCATCGGTGGCATCGACATCGTCAGTGCCAACACCGTCACTATCGCAAAAAACTCATAACGTGATCCCAGAGCCCAAGAAGCGACGGCTGCCGTACCATAAGTAGCCAGTAGTTTGGTGGCCAGCATAGAAGACAGTGGGGGCAGGAGCTGGCTGATCATGGCTGGCCCCATGATGTTGGCGATGGAGCGAACGCTTTTCACTACGTTGAGGTCCGCCCAGTCGAACGACATCCAGTGTTTGGCAGACACTTTGGGGGCGACAAACATAATACCCAGACCAAAGGCGATGATGGTCGCCACCGCGGCACCGTTGATGCCCATGTCAAAGGTAAAGATAAACAGCGGATCCAGAGCCAGATTGAGCAGGCTGGTGATCATCATCATGGTGCCCGGCAACATGGTATTGCCATTGGCACGACAGATACTGTAAAGGAAATAAAGCACAGCGCCGGTCCAGGCGCTCACCAGCCAGTAAATCCAGTAGCTATCGATGATGACAAAAATGCTGTCCGGTGCGCTCAGCAGGGCCAGAATCGGGTGACGTAACAGATAAAGCAACAACGAAAATACCGCGACCCCGATGCTGCCCATCGCCAGGACCAGACCGCCGAGTTGTTTAGCGTAGCGCTCCTGCTGGGCGCCCAGCGCCCGTGAAATAACTGCGGTGGTGGCAATGCCAAGACCGACCTGGATGCCGATGATGATCATCTGGATCGGCAACGTGAACCCTTGGGCGGCGAGCGGTAATACCCCCAGTTGGCCGATGAAAGCACTGTCGACCAGTTGGAAGCTCATAAGTGATAACACGCCGAACAACATTGGCCAGGTCATGTTGAACAGCTGACGGCCGAGCGTGTCAGAAGATTTGGCTTGAGACATATGGTTACTTTCTGATTTTGGAGTAGTGGAAATAGATGAAAGCCGAGAGGTGCTCTCGGCTTTTGTCTGGCTATTGTAGCTCATCTCCGAGCTTGTCTGCATACCCTTTTGGCGGTGGCGTCCACCCTCGCTCTGTGCGGGAGTGATTGTCTGACCGGTCAAAGGCCATTTCTGACTTGATACGCTCCTCCAATTCCATAAACAGTTTTACATAGTTGTTGTCGAAGCGTTCTCCACTTTCAGATTCTTTATTCCATGCGTCATACAGCCCTTCAGACAATGCACTTTCCAACCGTTTAAACGTGGTTTTTTGCTGCTCAACAAAGAATGGATGATGGCCGAGCCCACGCAGCGCAGCGGAGCCGATTTCTAGAGCAGAATGATACGTTTCCGACTCAATAATGTCGGCACCTGCCTGACGTAATCGGTAGCCGTGACCGCGGTCAAAGGCGCGGGCCAGAATTTTCAGGTGTGGATACGCGTGTCGCACGTGTTTAACCAGTTCGACGCTGCTCTCTTTGTTGTCGATTGCTACGATCAGCATTGACGCTTCCTCGATGCCCGCGGTGTGCAGCAGTTCCGGGCGAGTGGCATCACCAAAATAGGCTTTGACGTTGATCCGGCGTAGGTTGTCCACTTGCGCAGCCTGATGATCGAGCACAACGGTTTGAATGCCATTGGCGGTCAGCAAGCGGTTGGTGATCTGACCGAAGCGCCCGACACCGGCGATAATGACCGGGCCGTGCTCTTCAATCACGTCGGCATCACGGTCATTGGAGGCCGTTTGGAAACGCGGCAGGATCACTTTGTCAAACAGGATGAACAAGCCCGGGGTGAGGAACATCGACAGTGCCACCACCAGCGAGAGCTTTTGTGACAACTCAGGAGGCAGCACATGGTTCTGAGTGGAGAAACTCAGCAGCACAAAGCCGAACTCACCAGCTTGTGCCAGGCTGAGGGCGAACAACCAGCGATTGCTGCCTTTAATTCGAAAGATGAAGGCCAGTAAGAACAACACTGCGGCTTTGAGCAACATGACTCCCAGCGTAATGCCGAGGATCAAAAAGAAATCGCCGAACAGCACTTCAAAGTTGATGCCGGCACCCACGGTAATAAAGAACAGCCCCAGCAGTAGCCCTTTGAATGGATCAATATTGGACTCCAGCTCATGGCGGAACTCACTGTTGGCCAGCACCACGCCAGCCAGAAATGTACCCAGTGCCGGAGAGAGCCCCACCAGGCTCATCAGCGCGGCGATACCCACGACCAGCATCAGTGCCGTCGCGGTGAAAATTTCACGCAGACCTGAGCTGGCCACAAAGCGGAACAAGGGACGGCTAAGGTAATGACCACCCACCACCATCAGTGCGATGGAGGCGGTGATCACCATGCCATATGCCCATCCGGGCAAGCCGGCGACTAAGCTGATTTCTTCATGATGTTCGGCGGCGGCATTGGCGGCTTGCTGCGCCTGTTCAATCAACTCAGGCAACGCCAGCAGCGGAATAAACGCCAGCATCGGAATCACGGCAATGTCCTGGAAAAGCAGGACCGAAAAAGCGTTCTGTCCGCCTTCCGTTTTATTGAGACGCTTTTCACTGAAGGTTTGTAACACGATTGCCGTCGACGACAGGGCGAAAATCAGGCCGATGGTCAGAGCCAGTGTCCACTCAACGCCAAACTGCATTGAGATAGCCATTACCGCAGCCGTGGTCAGGCCAACCTGTAAACCGCCCAGGCCAAGCAGGCGATTGCGCATCGCCCAGAGCATGCGGGGTTCCAGCTCAAGGCCGACCAGAAACAGCATCATCACCACGCCGAATTCGGCGAAGTGCTGAATAGTGGTGGTTTCTTCGCCAACTAATCCGATGATCGGGCCGATTACCACCCCGGCGATCAAATACCCAAGTACAGAGCCAAGGCCAAAGCGTTTCGCCAGTGGCACGGCGATCACTGCGGCAATCAGGTAGATAAAAGCTTTGATGAAATACAGCGTCATGCCTGTTTCCTTACGATCAGTTCATCCAGTGAATGCGTCAGTTTCGGCAACTGGCGCGCACGCTCGGTGTCCAGATGTCCGTTGACCAGAGCATTCAGGAGTCGACGGTATTTATTGACATGCTCTTCGATTCGGTTGTCATCCAGAGCGGTACGCGCGCCAAATAGGGCAAAAGGCGCCAGATATTGCATTCCGGTCAGATTGGCCATCTGTTCCAGAGGTTGCAGTAATTCGCGAATCGTAAAGTGGTTGTAGCCATCGGTTTGATACGCTTCGGCTTTGCCTCCCGCAGACAGCACACACAAAAACTGCTTACCGTGCAGTGCCGCACCGTCATGACCGTAAGCGAACCCGTATTCCAGTACCAGATCCTGCCACTCTTTGAGGATGGAGGGGGTTGAATACCAGTAGAGCGGAAATTGGAAAATAATCACATCGTGCTCGACAAGGCGCTGTTGTTCTTTGTCGATATCAATGTCAAAGGTTGGGTATTCGGCGTACAAATCGACGGTGGTCACCCCTTCAACTTGTTTGGCGACATCGAACAGCGGTGTGTTGACTTCACTACGACGTTGAGACGGATGTGCGTACAAAACCAGTATTTTTTTCATTCTTTGAGTGCCCTGATGAATCGGTTTTAGAATCAAATCATTACACACTGATGGCGCCATCACCATCGATTACTGCGTGGTAACCTGACTACAATCTCATAACTGAGGGGCGCGCAGGGTTAGAAATGAGAAAGTGCAACGTTTCAGAGTGTCACTCTAACAGTGTAGAGAGGCAACCAAGTGACTAAAAGTTAACTGATTGCCGGATAGAGAGACCGCTCTAACATGATTTGATAACGCTTCAAGCTTCGCCATGCGGTTTCTATTGCTTGTGCGTTGAAGTACCCGATGCCTGAATGAGCTGGAAACCTACAAAGCGGCGTTTGCAGCAGTGGGCGTTGAAATTGTGGCCATCTCTGCTGATTCAAAGGCTCAACTGGAGGAGCATCAGTCTCGCCTGGAAGTCAGCTTTCCGTTAGCGGATGGCCTGAGTGACGCGCTCAGAGCAGGAAGCTACCATCAGTATCCGATGCGAGGTACGTTGGATTATTGAGCCAGTTGTTGGTGGCTTTGCGCCAGTAATTGTTGCAAGTCATGCAGATGAGTAACGACCAGAGACGCTTGATCGACAAAGTCTGGCCGACGCCCGTGTGTTACCAGGCAGGAAGGCATGCCTGCGTTTCTCGCCGCTTGCAAATCATACACGAAATCGCCGACGTATAGCACTTGCTGGCGTGGCAGAAACCACTCCTCGGCCAATGCGATCAGCGAATCGGGCGCGGGTTTGGGTGGGAAATGCTCACGGCTGATCACTCGCTCAATCTTGATGTGATTGTGTGTCATTTTTAGCGCAGTTGCCTTGGCACAGTTGCGAGTCACAATGGCGGTATGGATGCGGTGGGCGCGCAAGTGTTCGAGCAATTCAAGGCAGCCTGGCATTGGCGAAGAGATCCGCGCATCTTCCATCTCATGTTCGATAATCAGTTGGTGGGCGCGCTGGCTTTTCAGGTCACAATTGAGGCCATTCGCGTAGTGAAGCAAATCGTCTTGTTGCGGACAGCCGATTTGCTCACGCAGGGCACGAAAGTTCATTGATGATGTGACCAGCGTGTTGTCGAGGTCAAACACAACGGCCTGAATCACGCTGAGGTCAAGCGGAATTGCGCGCATGGAGTCTCCTTGTGCTTTCTCATTGTAAACGGGGTGAGCAAAAAAACAGCGATGTTAAAACACTATGGCAGGGAGCGGGCAGCGATACAAATAAAAAAGCCGGGCGTGATTGCAACGTCCGGCTTGAGTGCCCATCAGGTAAATTCTTTTTCCAGATAGGCAACGATATCGGAGGATTCATACATCCATTCAACCTGACCATTGTTTTCAATGCGCAGGCACGGCACTTTGATGCGGCCGCCTCCGGCTTCCAAATCGGCGCGGTGAACCGGATCATTTTTGGCATCACGTAATTCGATTTTGACCGACTGACGCTTCATCGCGCGGCGCACTTTGACACAGAACGGACAAGCCTCAAACTGGTACAGCGCCATGTGACGTGCTTTGTCGTCGACGATCTGTTGCGCATCGGCTGAGCGTTTAACCCCTCGGGGTGTAAAAATGAAATCCAGGGTCAGAATGATTTTGCCCAGAAACCAGCGGATAAACTTCATAAAGGGTCCATTTTCTCTGTTACAACGTTGCGCGCCATTGTAACAGTGAAGTAACAGCGGGCCTAGAAATGAACCCTTTAACGTTCGATTTTATGCACTCTAGTAACATTGATGCCCAGTCGTTTGGCTAGTCTCACCAGATTGGCACGATCGGTTTTGAGTTTTCGAGCGGCTTGTGCCCAGTTAAAGTCGGCCTCGGTCAGCGCTGCGGTGACCAGCTCACGCTGAAAGTGGTCGGTTGCTTCTCTTAACCCACCGGACAGATCCAAAGACGCGGTAGGTGTGGCGCCTGGGAGGCTTTCACTTTTAGGAGCAGCGCCGTTTTCCAGTGCACCGATGTCGTCTAAGTTTACTGTGATCACCGCTCGTTGTCCGCTGCGCGCCCGGGCTTTCAATGCCGCGCGGTTAATCACGTGCTCTAGCTCGCGTACATTGCCCGGCCAGTCGTAATGGCTGATGTAAGCCATGGCGTCCCGCCCGAGTTTGAGTTGTGTGATCCCCAGTTTACGCCTGGCCTGTTCGAGAAAGTAACCAGCCAGCAATGCGATGTCACCATTGCGTTCGCGCAGGGGAGGAACCTGGATTGGATAGACACTCAGGCGATGATAAAGATCGGCGCGAAAACGACCGGCGTTGACTTCCTGTTTGAGATCACGATTGGTGGCGGCCAGTACTCGTACATCGATAGTCTCGACTTTATCCTGGCCCACCGGTTGAATTTCGTTGTTTTGCAGAGCACGCAGAATTTTGCTCTGAGCGGCCAGCGGCAATTCACCGATTTCATCCAGAAACAGTGTGCCGCCATCGGCCAGCGCAAATTTCCCCGAGCGGTGCTTGTCTGCGCCGGTAAAGGCCCCTTTCACATGCCCAAACAACTCGCTCTCAACCAGGTTTTCAGGAATGGCCGCGCAGTTGACGTAGACCAGCGGCTGCTTGCGTCTCGCAGAGCGGTAGTGCAGAGTGCGGGCGACCAGTTCTTTACCGACACCAGTTTCGCCGTGGATCAGAATGTTAAAGTTCGAGGGCGCGACCACTTCAATGTCGGCTTTCAGGGCAGTCATTGCCGTGCTACTGCCAATCAACTCACCACCGTCACGTTCCCAGACTTCTTCGTTAAGTTCCTCTAGCCGTTGCTGAACCTGTTTGGCTTGCTGCTCCAGTTGATTAAAGGTCAACGCCATCTTCAATGTTGATGCTGCAATGGCAGACAACACTTCCAGGCTACGATCCGGAATATGGTGAAACACGTTGGGTATCAGGCTGTCGAGTGTCAGCACCCCCAGTAAGGTGTCACCAAACCGAAGGGGCAGGCCCATACAGGCATGCATCGGTAAATCCCCATCGTGATCCAGTAACAGGCCATCAAACGGATCAGGCAGTGGGCTGTCGGCATCAAAGATCACAGGTTTATCTGATTGGCAGATCAGCTCAAATCTCGGATGCTCGCTGATATGAAAACGCCGGCCCAGGGTGTCTCGGGTTAGTCCCTGCATGGCGAGTGGAACCAGAGTGTCGCCCTGCAGTGACAACAGAGCCACACAGTCGCACTGAATTGTTTTGCGAATGGCATCTAACAATTTATGGAAGCGGTCCTCGCTACTGAGGCCGCTGGCAAGTCCGATGGTCATTTCGACCAGAGTAGAAACAGAGAGTTCTTGCATGGCAAAGGCACTGAAATGAAATTTTTTATCATTATAGAGTCATTATGACTTGTTTTAAAGCAGTCTTTTTGACTGCTTTTATTATCAATAAGTGAATGAAAACATGGGATATAGGCATTTTTTAGACTTGGCATTATTCCTGCTCTTAAACCACACGGGCGAGAAGCCAGAACATAAAGCGAGGCATGGAATTCTCGTGCACATCGCAATAACTAACTCAATGAAAGTGACTCAGTGTTTCTGAAATTTAATCTAGTGGGAGTGTCCATTTATGCTAAGTAATCATCATATTGACGTTGTGAAAAGTACCATCCCTCTTCTGGAGAGTGCGGGCCCCGCGTTGACCGCGCATTTCTATCAGCGCATGTTCAGCCATAATCCTGAATTGAAAGACATCTTCAATATGACCCATCAGCGCACCGGCCGTCAGGGCGTGGCGTTATTTGAAGCCATTGCGGCGTATGCCAAACACATCGAAAACTTGGCAGCGTTGACCGCAGCCGTCGAGCGCATCGCCCACAAGCACACCAGTTTTAACATTCAGGCCGAGCATTACCAGATTGTCGGCCATCACCTGATCGAAACCTTACGCGAGCTGGCAGGGGACGCGTTCAGCCCGGAGGTGGAAGAAGCCTGGACCGCTGCGTATCTGTTTCTGGCCCAGGTCTTTATTGACCGCGAAGGTGAGTTGTACCAGCAACGCCACCAAGCCTTAGGGGGCTGGGCTGGCGCACGCGAATTTATTGTCAGCGAGAAAACGGCTGAATCCGAGCTGGTGACCAGCTTTGTACTGACACCTGCCGATGGCAAAGCGGTACTGGATTATCAACCGGGCCAGTATATCGGACTGGAAGTGACACCAGAAAAAGGCGAGCATGTCGAGATCCGTCAGTACTCACTTTCACAAAAACCGAATGGGATGAACTACCGCATCTCTGTAAAGCGTGAAAGCCAGGATGCTCATTGTGGCTTGGTGTCTCATCATCTGCATGATCAGGTTCAGGTGGGGGACAGTGTTAAGCTCTATCCACCGGCTGGTGATTTCTTCTACGTGGAGCGTGAGCGTCCGGTGACGTTGATTTCGGCTGGGGTGGGCGTGACGCCAATGCAGGCGATGCTGCAATCGCTTGCTGAAACCAGAAAGGCGGATGTGACCTACCTGCACGCGTGTAACAATCGTGACCAGCATACTTTTGTTGATGAAGTGGCCACGTTGGTCGCTGTGAATCAGTGGCAGCAGCATGTCTGGTACCTGGAAGGGCAAGGGCAACACAGCGGCCAGATGGATCTCAGTGCCATTCGCGACCGTCTGGCGCTCGACAATGGCGATTTCTACCTGTGTGGTCCGGTGGCGTTCATGGCGTTTGTGGTTGAACAGCTTCACGCTCTGGGTGTGTCCAGAGATCGTATCCACTACGAAATTTTTGGTCCGCACGAGTCACTGTAAGCATCGCGTGAGTTGTCAAAAGGGAGCCATCTTGGCTCCCTTTTTGGCTCGTCAGTCATTCCCTATCTGGATTAAACCAGGCCTTCAGCCTATCAAACAGGTTGGGCTTAGACGGTTGTGGTGAACACTCTTTCCCCGCGTAATAGCTTTGCATAAACTCAACCCGCGCCGCCTGGGCATCCAGCGTGATGCGGGCGGCAATACGCTCGGCGGTTTGCTGGGCGTGATCATTGGCTAAGCTGAAATCCATATTGAGATAGCCCTGCAAATAAAGCCACAGATGCGTTACCAGTAATAGCTCAGACAGGGTTTGAGATTGAAATTTCCCGGCCTGCTCGTGACCCAGAGTTTGTTCAAACACACTTTTTACCGCAGTTTCTGATTGCGCAGATTGCTCGAAGTGCGAGCTGCATTCGATGTGACGTTTGGTGAGTAACCCGAGCAGATGTTGCTGTGGCGAAGTGCCTGGTTTTGCATGACACGCTTTGCCGAAAAGCTCTTGCTGACCTGCACACAAATCCCGCCACAGCTCTGGGTGCAGAGTGACGACCGGCAGTAGATCGGCGCCGCAGTCCGTGAGGATTTGCTGGAGAGAATTCATCGGCTTTGCAACTCTTCAAATGTTACTTCACACGATCCTTTGTTGCTATCAACAAACAGAGAATTGCCGCTGATCATCACCGACATATCGACACTGCGCTCCAGCAAAGTTTCTAATGCTTCTACTTGTTCTGAGTTGAAGCGCATGATGGTCGCGTCATACATGCCCAGTTTGCCGCGGTTTTGCTCCCACCACACATTGGATTTGGTGTTGTAACTGTAAACCACAACCTGTTTAGCCTGTCGAGTAGCTTTTTTCACCCGGTCAGCATCCGGCTCACCTAGCTCAATCCACAATTCGATTTGTTCGTCGAGTGACTTACGCCAGATGTCGGGTTCATCAGTGGTCGAGAGCCCTTTAGTAAACTGTAGGTTTTCACCAGCGTGAAGGCAATACGCCATCAAGCGAGCCATCATCCGCAGCGTATTTTCAGATGGATGCTGTGCGACGGTCAGGTTGAGTGTGTCGTAATAGTCGCGGTTCATATCGGTCAGCGCGATACGAAATTTGTAAATGGTGGGTTTTAGCGCCATGTATGTATAAGGGTCCGAGTCTTTGAGAAGGACTATAGCGGTACCCTCTCGATTTGTTGAGAAAAATCATAGAGAAACTTTTCTTAGGTGAGAGCATAGTAACAAGTCTTCGCACAACTGGCACATGTTAAAATAAGGGCGCACCTACGTGTAGAAATCGGATGCGGTGAAAACATTTAACACGTTACTCTATAAAATGAAGGCCCATTTCCCAGTCTGAGATCTTTATAAAATTCAAAGTATCAACATCATGCTTCTGGAATATATTCACAACTGTTTCATGAACGATGATATGACTTATATTGCTAAACTTTGGTTTAAATACCAGCCTCTCACTAAGTGGTATTTTGTCTAACTTATTATCACTGAGGAAATATTTTTGAATCTTTTGACCTTCTCTATTCGGATTTATCCTCCGAATAGCACAATTGTCTATATCTAGTACATCCATCTTATGAAATACATTAAAGACCCAATAGTCTTCATTATACGTATCGTTATCATCTAGAATCACTGCTGGGTAAAATTGGAAAAGTTCATTTTCTATTCCGCGCAATGCGTTTTTTATTTCATTCGTTATGACAGGATAAGTACTACTTAGGTGTGCTTGCTTGATTGGACGTGATATCCCCTTAGCCAAATCCTCATCGCGATAGCCGTTAGCAAAGAACATCGGCTCACTTCCGACTAGCTTAGTGTACTCATAGTTGCGATGATCCGATCTATCATGAGTTGTCAAATAAAGAGTATCGTCATCATAATTTTCAAAAACAATATAATATTGATGGTTATATTTACTCATTGTCCTGCCTATAAT
>NZ_WXWP01000308.1:0-33792 GCF_009904765.1 Vibrio sp. V39_P1S14PM300 | reverse complement strand
AGTTCAGTTGGTTAGAATACCGGCCTGTCACGCCGGGGGTCGCGGGTTCGAGTCCCGTCCGCTCCGCCATTTATTTCGAAAGCCTCGCTATCAGCGAGGCTTTTTTCGTTTTTCCCCGTTATTTTGGTCTTCGAGCAAACGAGTCCCGGTTGCCCGAAATCCCGGCGACTTTGCCACCTCTTTCAGACCCCAGCCATCATGCTGGGGTCTTTTTGTTTATGGGTAAGCCCGCTTCCTGTGATGAATGTGACGCCCGAGTCGCTCTCACGCGTTTCAGAGCCCAACCCATAAGCTTGAATAAAATAACCCCATGGTGTTATGGCAGTTATTAACAAGACTTGGTTAGCCTTGACTTAGATGCTGATGAACGTAATCACGGATATAGGGAATCACTTCAGTTTCAAACCAGGGATTCTTTTTCAACCACAGGGTATTACGGGGGGAAGGGTGAGGTAACGGCAGAAACTGCGGTGCCCAGCGTTGCCATTGACGCACTGTTTCTGTCAGTGTGGTCGGTTTGTCGTGCAGGTAATAGTTCTGCGCATATTGACCGATCAGTAAGGTCATACCGATATTTGGCATCTGATCCAGTACCTGTTGATGCCACAGTGGCGCGCATTCTTTTCTTGGTGGCAGATCGCCGCTTTTTCCCTTCCCCGGATAACACAGTCCCATTGGCATGATGGCGATATTCTCCGCGTCATAGAAGACGTGTTTATCCAGATCCAGCCAGGTTCTTAACCTATCTCCACTGGGATCGTTCCAGGGAATGGAGGTCTGATGAACCTTAGTTCCCGGTGCCTGGCCGATGATCAGCAGGCGTGATTGCCGGCTGGCCTGGATCACCGGATTGGCCCCTAAAGGTAGGTGAGGCTCACAGACTTTGCATTGTCTGATTTGGCACAGAAGTTCGTCCAGCATTAATAACCCTTGTTAAAGTCAACTTGGTGATGGAGCGCAAACCCGTCGCGCCAACGCAGGTAATTTTCACCAAAAATGGCCACTACCTGATCTGGAAAGCTCAAAGCGGCGATATGCGGTGTCACGGTCACATTTGTATGTTGCCAGTACGGATGTTGGTGCTCAAGTGGCTCCGTTTCAAATACATCCAGATAAGCGTGCTCGATATTTCCGGCGGCCAAGGATTGCAATAAGCCTTGTTGGCAGAGTGTCGCGCCTCGGCCGACATTGAACAGCAGAGCATGCTGAGCCGCTTGTAAGGTCTTAGCATTCAGTAGATGGTGAGTGTCAGGCGTATTTGGCAGAGTGTTGACGATAACGTCTGCGGTCGCGAGCGCTTTGTCCAGGTCCTGAATATGGTAGGTGTCGACAAAAGGTGACCCCTTGGGCGGAATACCACTGCGGTTGACTCCTATGGTTTCCAACCCCATTGCCTGCGCGCTGTGCGCCAGGTGCACTCCAATTGACCCTGTACCGAGAATGACCATACGTTTCTGCGTTAGGGAGACATAGGAGTGAGGTTGCCAGTGTTGCTGAGTCTGCTGCTGTTGGTACCGGCGGAAATGGCGGTAATGGGCGATAGTATAGCCGAGTACGTACTCGGCTATTTGCTGGCCGAAGATACCTTTGACATTGGTTAAGTGGTAATCGCGTTTGTCTGCTTGCTGCAGCAGAGCGTCAACGCCGGCATAGATGGATTGCAGCCAGACCAACTGAGGAAACTTGTCTAACTGCTTGGCCGCCATAGGCGGCGCAGCCAAAAGTATGCTCGCCTCGTCCCGCTGTTCGGTGATCACCAGATCCGGCAGCTTCAGATCAGCAACGAGCTGGCGGTACGTATCGTCGTGTTCGGTCAGAATGTAGAGCTTATGACTAAAATTGTTCATCGGCTTTGCTTTTTTCCCTGTGGTATATCAAGTACACTTCCGCTGTCTTTTTCTGCAACGACTGAGTAACTATGCTACAGAATCCCCTTCAGCTGCGTCTTGAGAAATTCGAGCCCTGGCAACAAATCACGTTTATGGCTTGCCTGTGTGAGCGCATGTACCCTAACTATGCCATGTTTTGCGCGAATACAGAATTCGCGGAAGCGCGTATCTACCGCGATATTCTCGACAGTGTCTGGGAACTCCTAACGGTGAAAAACGCTAAAGTGAATTTCGAACGTCAGTTGGAGAAGCTGGAAGAGATCATTCCCAGCTCGGAAGATTTCGATATGTATCTGGTGTATCCGGCGATCGATGCCTGCATTGGGCTGTCTACGTTACTGCATGGCCTGCTGGATCGTGATGATCTTCAGGAAAACATGTTCAAACTCAGTCAGCAGTCGGTCGCGACCGTTGCGCAGCTTGAAGAAGCTCAAACCGGCGAAGAGGTAACCAATGACAACCAGAAGCAGAACGAAGCGGTGTGTGGGGAATGGGACGTTCAGTGGGCCATTTTCCGTCCTCTGCGTGATGCGACAGAAAGAGACATCGAACTGATTAAAGATTTGCGTCAGGAGTTGCGTGAAGAAGGCATCAGCAACATCGGTATCGGTTTATAAAAAATGGGAGCATGAGCTCCCATTTTTTAATCATCATCATCGCGGTTTTCTATGACGCCGTGCTTTTTCTTCCAGCGTTCCCAGCGTTGGTACGCCAGTTCCTGCATATCGGTGATGCGGTCCGCTTCATCGACAATCTCTTCACCCAGCAGATGCTCAAAGATGTCTTCCAGTGTCAGAATGCCTTGTACGGTGCCGTATTCGTCGACCACCATCGCCAGTTGCAGACGATGCGCCATCATCTGTTCAAAGGCGGTCGGCAGCGATAGCGTATTGAGCAACACATGCACCGGGCGCATGACCGCCCCCAACTGTTTGTCACCCAGGCCAGACTGTTGCAGCTTGAACAATTCCAGACGGTGGACAAAGCCGATGATGTTGTCCTTCTCCTGGCTGTAAACCAGCGGCCTTGAGAACGGTGTATCACGGTGCTCGTGCAGGAACTCGTTGATGCTCATCTCAGCATCGACGCGAAACACAACGGGCCGGGGTGTCATCACCTGAGTCACCGGAATGTCACGAATGCCCAGTAGGTTGTTGAGCATGGTCGATTCGCCTACGGCAAATTCGCCGCTCTCCTGAGCCAGCATTGCCATCGCAGACAGCTCATCACGCATTTTCGGCGTTTCCTGTCCGCGAGCCAGACGTTTGGTGATTTGCTCTGAAAACCAGACAAACGGTGTCAATGCCCACACCATCCAACGCAGCGTGGTGGCGGTCGGTGGGGCTAACTGGCGCCAGTAGGTCGCTCCGATGGTTTTCGGAACGATTTCGGACAGCACCAAGATCCCCAGTGTCAAAACAGCGGAAAATACGCCCAGCCATTCGCTGCCAAACACGACCGCTGCCTGCGCACCCGCACTGGCCGCGCCAATCGTATGGGCGATGGTATTGAGGGTCAGAATCGAAGCCAGCGGGCGATCAATGTCTGCTTTGAGGCGCGACAATTTGCCCGCGGCCGGGTGGTCTTGCTGGCGCAGCTGGGCCAGATAACTTGGGGTAATACTTAATAAAACCGCTTCTAAAACCGAACAGACAAACGATACGCCGATCGCAATCGAAACGTAAACAGTCAGCAGTAACATAATGCTCCTATGCAGTGAGATACCACAACCGAACTTTGCGCCGGAAAAGGCAAATTTGCAATTTTTGCGGCTTATTCCGGTATGCCTGGGCATTATTGGTGTGCGTATTTTTTATTCAGCAAAAGCCCCGAAACATCAGGCTTCTCGTAACATTTGCTGCTATTAAATAGGGCTGTAAACAGGCAAAAACAAGTCTCAGATCCGAGGCATTGAGTAACAAATTGTGAGTTAATGCTCATATTCCGGTTAAAAGTACGTCAGTAAAGTCAAAGATCGCCGACAAACCTTTGCCAGATGGGGCATTTATGATTTAGAGTGAATTGAATTCGATAACACATAAGAAGGGAAACCTAATGAACAAGACCCAATTAATCGACTTTATTGCAGAGAAAGCAGACCTGTCTAAAGCACAAGCTAAAGCTGCTCTTGAAGCAACTCTTGACGGTGTGACTGACGCACTGAAAGAGGGTGACCAAGTTCAACTAATTGGTTTTGGTACATTCAAAGTAAACCACCGTGCAGCACGTACTGGTCGTAACCCTAAGACTGGTGCAGAGATCCAAATCGCTGCAGCTAACGTTCCTGCATTCGTTGCTGGTAAAGCACTGAAAGACGCAGTGAAGTAATTTATACTACGCCGAGATGCTTGTTTGTCTCGGCGTAATTCCTCTGCTATGAAAAATTGGTTTTTATCTTCACTAATCCTCTTGCCTTTAATCGGGTGTTCTTCCTCCGCTCCCACGCCTAATCTGGAACAATTTTCTGAATACACTGGCGGTCAGTCCCTTGGCGATGCGACCAGCTTTTACTGGTATACCGAGCAACAGTCTCAGCCGTTGAAGGCGGCAGATTATGTCTCTGCCGGTGATTACGGCTGGTATCAGTCTGAGTACCGTTGGGACGAAGGTCAGGTACGCGAGATGATTCGTGAAGGTAAGCAACGTAAGAGCGAGGCTCTGGTCGACTACCGCATTCATATCCGTTTCAATAAAGACGGGGAAGCGGTATTCCAGCGTTACCGTTTGGACGGGAAAGTGTTGCCGCTTAATGAGCAGCAATTGGCGAGCTACGTCCGTGAAGCCGAGAATGTGGCCAGTACCGCTAAAAAGCAAGACAAGGCTGGTTTTGAGCTGTTACAAGGCGTATGGGACGGGGCTACTTTTGAGAGCTGCACTGGGCAGGAATACCGTCGTCTGTCGTTTAATCAGACTCTGCCTAGCTTCGTAGTCAACCGTTTGGCGGCGATTGACAGCTACGTGGCGTTTATCGGCAAGATTAAATCGGATGGCATGATCGTCGAACAACTGCTGATGTTGGCAGACGAGGATCATGGCTGTATTCAGCGGCCAGGGCTGCTGGAAAAACAATAAAATAAAGGCGCTCATCAGAGCGCCTTTTTTGTCGATGCGAGGAGGTTATTCCTGATTCTCGCGCGCAATCGCTCGGTAACCAATGTCATTGCGGTGGAACATACCTTCCCAACGGATGTGTTGAGCCAGCTGGTAGGCACGTTGCTGAGCTTCAGACACGCTGTTGCCCAGCGCAGTTGCACACAGTACGCGGCCACCGTTGGTGACGATGTCCCCATCCTGGTTATCGGTGCCTGCATGGAAGACTTTCTCGCCTTCCACTTCGGCCTGAGGCAGGCCCGAAATGACGTCGCCTTTGTTGTACGCGCCCGGGTAACCGCCTGCGGCCAGCACGATGCCAATGGAAGCACGCGGGTCCCATTTCGAGTCCACCTGGTCCAGCTTGCCATCAATAGCAGCCAGACACAGTTCAACCAGATCTGACTGCATACGCATCATGATAGGCTGGGTTTCCGGGTCACCGAAGCGGCAGTTATATTCGATCACTTTCGGTGTGCCGGATTTATCGATCATCAGGCCCGCGTAAAGAAAGCCGGTGTATGGGTTGCCCTCGTCAGCCATGCCGCGCACGGTTGGATAAATCACTTCATCCATAATGCGGTTGTGGATGTCAGGGGTAACCACGGGAGCGGGCGAGTAGGCGCCCATGCCGCCCGTGTTCGGGCCGGTATCTTTATCGCCAACACGTTTGTGGTCCTGGCTGGTCGCCATAGGCAGAACGTTTTCACCGTCAACCATGACAATAAAGCTCGCTTCTTCGCCATCCAGAAACTCTTCGATCACCACGCGGCTGCCAGCGTCGCCGAACGCATTGCCGGCCAGCATGTCTTTGATAGCGTCTTCGGCTTCTTCCAGTGTCATGGCGACAATCACGCCTTTACCCGCCGCCAGACCATCGGCTTTGACCACGATCGGTGCACCCTGCTCGCGCACGTAAGCAAGTGCCGGTTCGATTTCCGTGAAGTTGGCGTAAGCGCCGGTCGGAATGTGGTGACGAGCGAGGAAGTCTTTCGTAAAGGCTTTTGAACCTTCCAGTTGTGCCGCAGATTGCGTCGGACCAAAGATTGGCAACCCGGCAGCACGGAACGCATCCACTACGCCAATCACCAGTGGCGCTTCAGGGCCGACGATGGTCAGTTCAATGGCGTTCTCTTTTGCGAACGCAACCAGACCCGCGATGTCTTCTACTGCAATGTTGACGTTTTCCAGTTTGGGCTCAAGCGCTGTACCGGCGTTGCCTGGCGTAACAAAGATAGTTTCAACATTTGGGTTTTGCGCGGCTTTCCAAGCTAACGCGTGCTCACGACCGCCGGCACCAATAATTAAAACTCGCATAAATGAATTCCTTAATTGTAAATTCGGATCTCTCAATCATTGGGAGCTCGATCAGGCTGACAGGCTCCCAAGTGATGGTTCGAAGGCTTAGTGACGGAAGTGACGCATGCCGGTGAAGATCATGGCCATGCCGTGTTCGTCGGCCGCGGCAATCACTTCATCGTCACGCATCGAGCCGCCTGGCTGGATCACGCATTTGATACCGGCTTCCGCCGCGGCATCGATGCCATCACGGAAGGGGAAGAAGGCATCCGACGCCATTACGCTACCGGCGACTTGCAGACCTTCGTCAGCCGCTTTAATGCCGGCAATTTTGGCTGAGTAGACGCGGCTCATTTGGCCTGCGCCGACACCGATAGTCATGTCGCCTTTGGCGTAGACAATCGCGTTGGATTTGACGTACTTGGCCACTTTCCAGCAGAACAGCGCGTCTTTCAGCTCTTCTTCGGTTGGTTGTCGCTGAGAGACGACTTTCAAATCATCCAGGCTTACCATGCCCTGGTCACGGTCTTGAACCAGCAGACCACCATTCACGCGTTTCACATCGAAGCCCGTTGTCTTGGTTGACCACTCACCACACTCGAGTAGGCGTACGTTTTTCTTCGCTGCGACCACTTCGATCGCTTCTTCAGACACTGAAGGAGCGATGATGACTTCAACGAATTGACGCTCAACGATCGCGCTGGCTGTCGAGGCATCCAGTTCGCGGTTAAATGCGATAATGCCGCCAAACGCTGAGGTTGGATCGGTTTGGTAAGCGCGGTTGTAGGCTTCCAGAATGTCGCCGCCCAGAGCCACACCACATGGATTAGCGTGTTTGACGATCACACACGCGGGCTCTGCGAACTCTTTCACGCATTCCAGCGCCGCGTCAGTATCGGCGATGTTGTTGTAAGACAGGGCTTTGCCCTGAATCTGACGTGCGGTTGAAACCGACGCTTCTTCTGGGTTCGCTTCCACGTAGAAGGCGGCATCCTGGTGGCTGTTTTCGCCGTAGCGCATGTCTTGTTTTTTGAGGAACTGCTGATTGAAGGTGCGAGGGAACTTGCTCTCTTCATCACCTTCTTTGTTCTCTCCGTAAGAAGGAACCATCGTGCCGAAGTAGTTGGCGATCATGCCATCGTAAGCGGCGGTGTGCTCGAATGCGGCAATCGCCAGATCGAAGCGGGTTTCCAGCGTCAGTGAGGCCTCATTGGCATCCATTTCGGCAACTACGCGCGGGTAATCGTGCGCGTTCACCACGATGGTCACGTCTTTGTGGTTTTTCGCTGCAGAGCGCACCATGGTCGGGCCGCCGATGTCGATGTTTTCCACGGCGTCTGCCAGCGTGCAGCCGTCTTTGGCAACGGTTTCGGCAAAGGGATAGAGATTGACGACAACCATGTCGATAGGTTTGATGTCATGTTGCGCCATGACGGCGTCATCCTGGCCACGACGGCCCAGGACACCACCATGCACTTTCGGGTGGAGCGTTTTAACCCGTCCGTCCATCATTTCCGGAAAACCGGTGTAATCTGACACTTCGGTCACAGCAATACCGCTGTCAGCCAGCAGGCGGGCCGTACCACCAGTAGAAAGGATATCGACACCGCGATCTGCCAGAGCTTGTGCAAACTCAACAATACCTGTTTTGTCTGACACGCTAATCAGCGCGCGGCGAATTGGACGAGCGTTGTTCATGCTTCCATCTTCCTCAAATTCATGGAGTTAAACTAAATAAAAGACGTTTGCCAAAAGTGAACATGGATTACCATGGGTAATGACTTGGCCAGTTTTGGTAAAAATCTTTAGTCACCAGTATCGACTGGTTAGATAATGTACTCCAAATTTGATGGCGCGTATTCTAACTAATTTATTACAAAAAAGCTCGCGCAATCGTTTGGCATCGCAAAAATAATTGCAAAAAAGGCGATCTTTCGCTTAAAAAGTAACGAGATAGTTAATAGGAGCCGTTATGTTTCAGATCGGTGAACTGGCGAAACGCTGTGGCGTGACCGCAGATACGCTGCGTTTTTATGAAAAAAATCAGTTAATTAAACCAGCAGGGCGTAGTGAGTCTGGCTACCGTCTCTACAGTGACGAAAATCAGCAGCAGGTCAGTTTTATTCTCAAAGCGAAAGATTTGGGTCTGACATTGGATGAGATCCGCGAGTTATTGGAAATCAAGCTGGAAGCCACGGAGCACAGCTGCGCCGAAGTCAAAGCGATCACCTCGGCCAAACTGAACGTTATCGACACCAAAATTGCTGAGCTGACCCGTATTCGTAGCGCGTTGAAAAAGATCAACGATGCCTGCTGCGGTGATGTTGATGACGACGCTAGTCACTGTTCGATTCTGGCTGCTTTGGAGTAGGTCAAAGTTTTGTGTTTATAGCCCTTTAACCTTAGGTTGCATTTTTGGTATTGCAGTTTCTTAGGTTCTGACTGGGTTCCCACCTATAATTCCGCCTCCTGTCGACTCGGATAATTATTCGGGCGAGTGCCCGCTGAGCGACATTGTCTGACAGATACCAAGAGTGCCAAGTTATGGTTGGAACCTATTTTCAAATCAATGATTGGGTATTAAGCGTTGATGAAAATAAGCTGTATCGCCAGGACAGGGAAGTGTCGGCTGAACCGCGCTTAATCAATTTACTCCGATTTCTTGCTGAACATGCCGGTGAAGTATTTTGCCGAGAAGCCCTGATCACCCATGTGTGGGATGGGGCGATCGTGACCGATCAGGTGGTCACTCAGTCTATCTTTGAACTGCGTAAGCTGCTGCGCGATGGCCGCAAAGAGAACCTCAGTTATGTGGTGACGGTCCCCAAACGGGGTTACAAGCTGGTAGCGGATGTTCAGCTGCTCGATTCCGCGCCTTTGCCGCTCAATCTGCCATCGGAGCAGTCCAGGCCGGATGACGACGGCAATGATATGGCTTTTCCTGCGGCGCCGTTGACCCGGGCAGTGTGTAGCCTGTCTGCCAGGACAGTGCGATCGGCTCGTGCGCCCAGCCTGAGCCGTTGGCGTCAGACGGCGCTGAACGTGTTATGGGTGAGTGTGCTGATTGTAGCGATGGGGCTGTTTACCTACAACCAGTCGGAAGTGCGCATCACTCAGGCGATTGATACCCATCTGATTGAGTTTCGTTTTCAGGATCAACTGCATCACACCACACTCAGCCACGAACTGGCCGACGGATTTGCCCAAAAGCTGATGTCCGATATTGCTCAGGTCAGCACATACCGGGTCATGCTGCACAAAGCGGTATTCAATTCGGGAATTTTACCCGGAAAAACCGTGACCGTGCGGGTGAAAGATGACAGCGGTGTCCAATTGCTCGATATCGAATACAAGAACAACTCGTCGGAAAATGTCCTGTTCAGTCGCCAGTATCCACTGGTCAGCCAGCGTTTGCAGGCGGTGATGCAGCAGGCCTCTCAGGACCTGATGCAGGCATTGACGATTGCGCACCCGTACCACAAAGCGGCCAGGCTCATGGCCGACATGCCGAAAAATACCACCGCCTTACAACGCTTTGTTCAGGCAAACCACTACCTTAATGTGTCAGAGGCGACGGAGTTTGCCCGCGGAGTTGAGCTGCTGGAGCAGACGCTGGACGCGGAGCCAGGCAATGCGTATGTCGAGGCTGAGTTGCTGGTGGCTTACTATGTGCAGCACGCGCTTGAACCTGAACGCACACTAAACCATGAGCGGATTGCCATCCTCAACCGGCAACTGACTCAGGCCGTGGCGACGGAGCCGTTACCAACGCAGCCAAGAGTGTATGAAGCGTTGGCGCTGCATGAAGTGATGAGCGGGCAACTGTCGCAGGCAAACCGCGATCTGAACCGTGCACTGGCGCAGCGTGATTCGGTGCTGGCGTATGTGATTCAGGGCAAACTGGCTGAGTTGAACGGTGAACTGGACAAGGCCGGGGAGTCTTACAGTGAAGCGTTTTACATCGACACATCGATGGAAACCTACCTGTTGTGCCAGAATCTGATGTTCAGCAGCGATCTGAAAGCCATTGATTACGCCATGTACCGTTCGGTGCACCCAGCTGTTGTCCGAGTGATTTAAACGCACCTTGCTGAGTCAGCCTTATTTTGCCAAGCCCCTGCCAACCGGCGGGGGCTTTTTTTGCGCCGGGCCCGGTCATCAGAGTGAGGAGGGCGGCCCAAGCCCACGTCGCTGCTCAATACCTGTGAAGTTGAGTGAGGTTGATATTTTTAGAATGGCGTTTGATGTGCTTTTAGGTTTTCTTTTAATGAATGAAATTCAATGACTTATCTATTCTATTTGCTCAGGTTTATATCAGGAAAAGCGCCGTCAGATCATGATTTTATTGATAATCTCATCTTGATTCTTTTTCGCTGTTTTGGGCGTAGTCTGCCAGTCGACAGTTAGCGAGTTCTGGCAGATATCCATGTCGATAACCGCTCGCTAATGATGTTCAGTTTGAGCGTCTGTTGCTCAATAAGAATCGACTTGGAGATGTTATGTCCTCGAATGCAAAAAAAATTGGCGTGATTGCCTGTACCGGGGTAGTGGCCGGTAACATGATGGGCAGCGGTATTGCGCTGTTGCCCTCCAGCCTGGCTACGGTCGGCTCCATTTCTCTGTTTAGCTGGCTGATTTGTATTGTCGGCGCGCTGTGTCTGGCGTTTGTGTTCGCTCGTCTGGCAACCAAAAACCCGCAACAAGGAGGCCCGATCGCTTATGCCGGTGAAATCTCTCCAGTGTTTGGTTTCCAGACGGGCGTGCTTTACTACCACGCGAACTGGATCGGTAATCTGGCGATTGCAATCACTGGTGTCTCTTACCTTTCTGTGTTCTTCCCGGTGTTGAACAACCCCATTCCGGCCGGTATCGCAACCATTGCCTCTGTGTGGCTGTTTACTCTGGTCAACCTGTTGGGGGGCAGCTGGGTGAGTCGTCTGTGCACGTTAGGGCTGGTGCTGATCCTGGTTCCCGTCCTGGGAACAGCTCTGTTTGGCTGGACCCACTTTGACACCGCCATCTATGCCCAGAACTGGAATGTCTCGGCAGGCTCAGACAGCCACGCCATCATCACGGCGGTACTGATTTGTCTGTGGTCGTTTGTCGGTGTGGAATCAGCCGCGGTGTCATCCGGTATGGTGGATAACCCTAAACGCACCGTGCCGCTGGCTACCATGCTGGGTACCGGAATCGCAGGGGTGATTTACGTAATGTCGACGCAGATGATCAGCGGTATGTTCCCAGCCTCAGATGTTGCTGCCTCTGGTGCGCCGTTTGCGCTGGCCACCACAGCGCTGTTTGGCAGCTGGACCGCACCTTTTGTCTCGGCGTTCACCGCACTGGCGTGCTTCACGTCACTTGGCTCGTGGATGATGTTGGTGGGAGAGGCCGGTAAGCGCGCAGCCAGTGATGGTAATTTCCCTAAGATCTACGGTGAAACTGACCGCAATGGCGTACCGAAAAAAGGGCTGATTCTGGCTTCGCTCAAAATGACCGCGCTGATGTGTGTGCTGATGGTGTTCAGCTCCAAAACCGCGCATGCCGCTGATCTGTTCAACCAACTGACCACCGATGCAGTGCTGCTGACCATGCTGCCGTACTTCTACTCCAGCATCAACCTGATCCGTTTTGAGGGCATGACCACCCGCAATGGCTTCGTGATGCTGTTCTCCGGTATCGCTTGTCTGTTCTGCATGGTGGCGCTGGCCGGGGCGGAAGGAACCACACTGACGGCAACCTTCATCATGTCACTGGTCATCCTGATGTTCTACAGCAAAAAAGCGGGGCTGGCCCAGTACATGGAACAGCATCGCAACGAGATGCCGGTTACTCAGACCGGTCACTAATCCTCACGCCGGTGCTGCGGTTCCGGCTCCCTGAATTTCTTTCGGCGCTCCTCTTACTCACTGCCTGTCGTTGGCAGGGAGCGCCCTCTTTCGCCTTGGAGATGTCCAAATGAATATTTTCGCTATCCTCAATCACATGGGTGTGTTCTTTAAAGAAGAACCGGTGCGTCAGTTGCATCATGCATTGGAAAAAGCCGGCTACGACGTGGTGTACCCGGTCGATGACAAAGACTTGATCAAGATGATTGAGATGAACCCGCGTATCTGCGGTGTCCTGTTTGACTGGGACAAATACTCACTTGAGCTGTGTGAGCGCATCAGCCAGATCAACGAGAAATTACCGGTGCACGCGTTCGCCAACGAGCAGTCGACCCTGGATATTTCCCTGACCGATCTGCGATTGAACGTCAGCTTTTTCGAATATGCCTTGGGGATGGCCGATGACATCCTGATCAAGATTAACCAAGCCACCGAGGCATACAAGGACGCGATCATGCCTCCGTTTACCAAGGCGCTGTTCAAATACGTTGATGAGGGGAAATACACCTTCTGTACGCCGGGCCACATGGGCGGGACGGCTTTCCAGAAAAGCCCTGCCGGTAGCATCTTCTATGATTTCTACGGCCCGAATACCTTCAAGGCGGACGTGTCTATCTCCATGCCCGAGTTGGGCTCGCTACTCGATCACTCTGGTCCGCATCAGGAAGCTGAAGAGTACATTGCACGGACGTTTAATGCCGACAGTTCATACATCGTGACCAACGGCACGTCGACATCAAACAAAATCGTCGGGATGTTTTCCGCCCCGGCGGGTAGCACCGTGCTGGTGGATCGCAACTGCCATAAATCGCTTACGCACCTGATGATGATGAGTGATGTCACACCGATTTATTTCCGCCCGACCCGTAACGCCTATGGCATTTTGGGGGGCATTCCGCAAAGCGAGTTCAGTCGTGAGGTGATCGCGGAGAAAGTGGCATGCACCCCGGGCGCGACTGCGCCGTCTTACGCGGTGGTGACCAATTCAACCTACGATGGCCTGTTGTACAACACACAGTTCATCAAAGAGTCGCTGGAGTGTAAACACATCCACTTCGACAGTGCCTGGGTGCCTTACACTAACTTCAACGCAATCTACGCAGGTAAATGTGGCATGAGTGGTGAGGCCATGCCGGGCAAAGTGTTCTACGAAACCCAATCGACGCACAAGCTGTTGGCGGCGTTTTCCCAGGCCTCGATGATTCACATCAAGGGTGAGTTTGACAAAGAGTCGTTTAACGAAGCCTTCATGATGCATACCTCGACATCGCCACAGTACGGTATTGTTGCGTCGACCGAAACGGCGGCGGCAATGATGCGTGGGAACACGGGTCGCAAGCTGATGCAGGACTCCATCGATCGGGCGATTCGCTTCCGTAAAGAAATCAAACGTCTGAAAGGGGAAAGTGAAGGCTGGTTCTTCGATGTGTGGCAACCAGACAATATTGATAGCACAGAATGCTGGAAACTGGATCCCAACGATGGATGGCATGGCTTCAAGAACATGGACGATAACCACATGTATCTTGACCCGATCAAAGTGACGCTGCTGACCCCGGGAATGAACAACGACGGTGAACTGGAAGAGTCCGGAGTTCCTGCTTCGCTGGTGGCGAAATTCCTCGACGAACGCGGCATTGTTGTAGAGAAAACAGGCCCATACAACCTGTTGTTCCTATTCTCTATCGGTATCGACAAATCAAAAGCCATGCAATTGCTGCGTGGTCTCACCGAGTTCAAACGCGGTTATGACTTGAACTTAACGGTCAAAAACTTCCTGCCTTCGTTGTACAACGAAGATCCAAGCTTCTATGAAGGTATGCGCGTTCAAGATCTTGCACAAGCGATCCATGATTTAACCAAAAAATACAACCTACCAGAGCTGATGTACAAAGCGTTTGATGTGCTGCCGGAGATGAAAGTGACGCCACACGCGGCGTGGCAGGAAGAGTTGCGGGGCCATACCGAGGAAATCTTGCTCAACGATATGGTCGGTCGCGTTAGTGCCAACATGATTCTGCCTTACCCTCCAGGTGTGCCCTTGGTACTGCCAGGTGAAATGGTGACGCCGGAGTCGCGTCCGGTGCTTGAATTCCTGGAAATGCTGTGTGAGATCGGCTCGCACTACCCAGGTTTTGAAACCGATATTCACGGCCTGTATCGTCAGAAAGACGGGCGTTATACCGTCAAAGTTCTCAAAGACTGAGTCAAGCTCAGCAACCTGCATCCCCTGCGGTGTCACTGCCGGGGATGCAGGTTGTTACCTCAGACAGTGCGCGATACCCCATCTCACTGTTACCCAAATGGCCAGGGCTGAATGCCCTGGTATTTTTACACTTTGAACGCAGCAAAGCTGGTTTGCAATTGGCGTCCGCTTTGCATCAGTTGTTCGCTGGCCGCCGCCACCTGATTGGCCTCGGCAGCCGCTTGATTGCTGTGATCCGCAATTGCGGCCACACTGCGGCTGATTTCATCGGTGGCACTAGTTTGTTGTGCACAGGCTTCAGCGATGTGTTCATTGAGCGACAGTATGGTGGCCACTTCGTGGTCAATGTCCGCCAGCGCCTGCTGGGCAATCACTGCTTGCTGCTGCGTGGCACCGGATTGTTGCTCGGTCTGTTCCATTGACAGACACACTTCCGCGGCACGTTTTTGTAAACTGGTGATGATCTGCTCGATTTCATCGGTGCTGCTCTGGGTGCGGGTCGCCAAGGTGCGCACTTCATCGGCCACTACCGCAAAGCCGCGGCCTTGTTCGCCAGCGCGAGCCGCTTCAATCGCCGCATTCAGCGCCAGCAGGTTGGTCTGCTCGGCCACGCCGCGAATCACCTCCAGCACGCTGCCGACATCCTGGGTTTCACGTTCAAGACTCCGGGCATTCGCCTGAGTCTGTGTCACCAGGGCAGACAGCGCGTCCATATAGCTGGAGGCCTGGGTGATCACAGCACTGCCATGACGGCCTTTATCATGCGCGGTCTGCGCCGCCTGAGCAGCTTCCTGAGCGGCATTGGCCACTTCCTGATTGTTGGCGTGCAGTTGGTCCATCGCGGAGGCAACCGTATCGACCGACTGTTGTTGCTGCTGAGTTTTCCCCGAGGCGGTGCTCGCCACCTGATTGAGCTCAACGGCGGCGCCGGTTATCCCGTCGGTGATCGGCTGGAGATCTCGTACGATCTCGCGGATGCGGGCGGTGAACTGATTGAAGGCGCTGGCAATGTGCGACAGTTCATCATTGCCATGCACTGGCAACTGACGGGTCAGATCGCCATCTCCGTCTGCGATTTCACGCAAAGCGCGCTCGGTATCGCTGCAAGGCTGGGTGATGCTGTGGCCAATCCAGGCGGCCAGCGCAATCATTGCCAACAGGCTGGCGGTGAGGATCATCAGAGCCGATTGTACCCGTTGCCACACTAAGGCGTTGACGTCATCTAGATACACGCCCGAGCCAACCAACCATCCCCACGGCTGAAACAGTTTTACGTAAGACACCTTTTCCACGTCAACGTTGCTGCCGGGTTTGGGCCACATATAGTACACAAACCCGGCCCCCTGGTTTTTCACCAGATTGACCATGTCGACAAACAGCGTTTTGCCATTGGGGTCTTGGATGGCTGACAGGTCTTTGCCATCCAGCTGGGGTTTCATCGGATGCATCACCATCGCCGGTTGTAAGTCGTTAATCCAGAAGTAGTCGTCTTGCTGGTAACGCAATGTGGCAATGGCGCTTCGTGCCTGTTGTTGCGCCTGCTCGGTGCTGAGGAGGCCCTGCTGCTGCTGTTGCTGGTAGTAGCTCATCAGGCTGTGCGCGGTTTCCACCAAATGGCGGGTTTTGGTCTGCTTGGCTTCCATCAGATCCTGCTGATAATCGAACAGCATGGCTGCAAACGGTACCAGCATCAGTACGGCAATCAGAACGGTGAGTAAATAAAGGCGGGTTTTGATTTTGGTTTGTCGCAAGCTGACTCCCATACACATCACTCCTTGTGGATGGCCAGGCGGTGCCGGTCATTGTTGTTGTGGTTATTTGATATTGATGCACAAAATCAATGTAACAGAGCGACTTAATTCGCGTATATGCGACCAAAGGCGAGTTGAGAGAGCGGATTCGTTTTTGAGGAATGCGTGGTCTGTCAGTTACACAAAAGCGAGAGGTGAGAGCAAGGGCATCTGCCAATCGCAGGCATAAAAAACGGCGCTAGAGCGCCGTTTTTTGTCTTACCGCAGGAATGATCAGTTCATGCCGTATTTTTTCAGTTTCTTACGAAGAGTACCGCGGTTGATGCCCATCATGGTAGCTGCGCGAGTCTGGTTGCCGCGAGTGTACTGCATGATGGTGTCCAGTAGAGGCTGTTCAACTTCAGCTAGAACTAGCTCATATAGTTCTGTTACTTCTTGACCATTCAGCTGAGCAAGATAGTTTTTAAGAGACGCTTTAACAGAATCACGAAGTGGCTTTTGCGTGATTTGATCCTGTGAAGTTACGGTAGTTACTGTTAAAGCTTCTGAAGTCAGATTTTGTTCGAACATATTCGGTCTAGCTCTTCTCTTAATTATGATGCAACGTTATCAAAATAACCTTCCAACGCTTCAATTTGCAGCTCAGCTGCGTCGATGGCGTTGAAGGTACGGCGAAACTCACTCGCTTGTTCATGCTCTTTGAGGTACCAACCCACATGCTTACGAGCGATGCGGGGGCCCAGAAACTCACCATAGAAACTATGCAGAGCGTTCACATGACCAAGCAGTATGTCTTTCACTTCCGTATACGGAAGTCCAGGCATAGTGGTGCCGTTTTCCAAATAGTGTTGGATTTCCTGAAAAATCCATGGACGTCCCTGGGCAGGGCGCCCAATCATTAAAGCGTCGGCACCGGTGTACTCCAGTACCAGCTTCGCCTTTTCCGGACTATCGATATCACCGTTAGCGATAACCGGAATTGAGATGGCTTGCTTGACTGCTTTAATGCTGTCGTATTCGGCCTCACCTTTGTACATGCAAGCTTTGGTTCTGCCATGCAGAGCCAGTGCCTGAATGCCGCAGTCTTCGGCTAATTTAGCGATGTGGACACAGTTTTTATTTTCTGGGTCCCAACCAGTCCGGGTTTTGAGTGTCACAGGGACATTCACCGCGTTGACCACAGCTTTAAGGATCTCTTCAATGAGTTCCGGATACTGCAACAGCGCGGAGCCAGCCAGTTTCTTGTTCACTTTTTTGGCAGGGCAGCCCATGTTGATGTCGATGATTTGCGCACCGTTTTCAACACTGAACTGCGCTGCGTCGGCCATCAGCTGTGGATCTGAACCCGCAATCTGTACTGAGCGAACGCCCGATTCGCCCTCATGTACCATGCGTTGTTGAGATTTGGACGTTTTCCACAGTTTCGGGTTGGAGGACATCATTTCACTGACGGCCATCCCGGCACCGTATCGTAGACACAACTCGCGAAATGGTCTGTCAGTGACACCCGCCATCGGGGCGACGATCAGATTGTTCTTAAGTTGATAGTTTCCGATTTTCAAAACGTCTTCACAGCTTCGTACCAGCAAGGGCGCGCATTTTACGCATTTTTTGGTTGCGTGAAAAGACTAATATTTGAGCATTTACAATTTGTTTTTGTAATTTGCATGAATTTCAGTCAATTAGCGCGCAAAGTCTTGATTAGCCTTGTTTGCGGCCAGAGATGCGACACCACTCACTTTGCTCAACAATCGGATCTATGTGAAGCTCGTCACGGTAGTAAGTGGCCACATCTTCCGCTTGTGTATCGAGGACGCCGGACATCGCCAGTGCGCCGCCGGGTTTAATCAGACTCTTGATGACCGGAGACAGTTCCCGTAATGGGCCTGCCAGAATATTGGCCACCACGACGTCAGCCACCAGGCCTTCTGGCTGATTTTGTGGCAGATAGACTTCCAGTTGTTCGGCCACACCATTGCGTTGAGCGTTGTCTTTCGAGGCTTGCAGCGCCTGAGGATCGATATCAATCCCGATCACTTTTGCTGCGCCCAGTTTGATCGCGGCAATCGCCAGAATGCCGGATCCACAACCAAAGTCGATGACGGTTTTATTTTCCAGATCCAGGCCTTCCAGCCACTCCAGGCACAGTGCGGTCGTCGGGTGGGTACCGGTACCGAAAGCCAGGCCCGGGTCGAGCATCACGTTCACGGCACTTGGATCCGGTACTTCACGCCAACTCGGACAAATCCACAGGCGCTGGCCAAACTGCATAGGATGGAAGTTGTCCATCCACTCCCGTTCCCAGTCTTTGTCTTCCAGTTGCTCAACTTTGTAAGCAAAGTTGTCCGCGAGTAACTGGCTGGCTTTGATCTGGTCGATGATGCATCCGGTGTCCGCTTCGGCGTCGTACAGCGCCAGAATGTCGGTGTCGCCCCACAGGCGGGTTTCCCCCGGCAATGGCTCAAATACCGGCGTATCGTGCGCGTCCAGGAAAGTGACGGACAGTGCGCCGGTCTCTTCCATCAGCATATCGCCGATTGGTTCGGCGTTTTGATTGGTCGCATTGAGTTTGATTTGAATCCAGGGCATGGCGGTCACTCTTTCAATAATTGAATTGGCGCAGAGTGTAGCAGAAGTGCGCGTGTTGTTTGAGTAGAGAAAGCAACAAAAATGCCCACCAAGGTGGGCATTTGCGGATGGCGAGCAAGTGGGCTTACAGACCCAGCTTTTTCTCCAGATAGTGGATGTTCGTTCCACCGTGCTGGAAGTTCTCGTCATTCATGATGTCAACCTGCAGCGGCACGTTGGTTTTAATGCCTTCGATGATCATCTCACCCAGCGCATTTCTCATCCGTGCGATCGCGACGTCACGGTTTTCACCGAAAGTGATCAGTTTACCGATCATTGAATCGTAGTGTGGTGGGACGGAATAACCACTGTAGATGTGGGACTCCCAACGCACGCCCATGCCGCCTGGCGCATGGAAACGTTCAATCTTACCCGGACAAGGCAAAAAGCGCACCGGATCTTCCGCGTTGATACGACATTCAATCGCATGGCCGCGGATCTTGATGTCATCCTGAGTGAACGACAGTGGTTGGCCTGCGGCCACACGCAACTGCTCTTTGATCAGGTCGACACCGGTCACCATTTCCGTCACTGGGTGTTCTACCTGAATACGAGTGTTCATCTCGATGAAGTAGAACTCGCCGTTTTCGTACAGGAATTCGAACGTACCGGCGCCGCGGTAACCAATTTCCACACAGGCACGGGTACAACGTTCACCGATGTATTTGCGCATCTCTTCAGTGATGCCTGGCGCTGGCGCTTCTTCAACCACTTTCTGGTGACGACGCTGCATGGAACAGTCACGTTCGCCTAAGTGGATCGCACCGCCCTGACCGTCGGCAATGACCTGAACTTCAACGTGACGTGGGTTTTCCAGGAATTTCTCCATGTAGACCATGTCGTTGTTGAATGCCGCTTTGGCTTCGGCACGGGTCATGGCGATGGCCTGAACCAGCTCCGATTCGCTACGAACCACACGCATGCCACGACCACCGCCACCACCGGAGGCTTTGATGATCACTGGGTAACCGATGCGTTTCGCGTGGGCCTTATTTTTGATGTCGTCGTTGTCCAACGGGCCGTCTGACCCGGGAACACAAGGCACGCCCGCTTTTTTCATTGCGTTGATGGCCGACACTTTGTCACCCATTATGCGGATGGTGTCTGCTTTCGGGCCGACGAAGATGAAGCCGCTGCGTTCTACTTGCTCGGCAAAATCAGCGTTTTCTGACAAGAAGCCGTAACCCGGGTGGATCGCAACCGCGCCAGTGACTTCGGCAGCAGAGATGATGCGTGGGATGTTCAGGTAGCTGTCGATACCACGTGCCGGACCAATACAGACGGTTTCGTCTGCCAGTAGGACGTGTTTAAGATCGCGGTCGGCGGTGGAGTGCACCGCGACGGTCTTAATACCCAGCTCTTTACAAGCGCGAAGAATGCGAAGCGCAATTTCGCCTCGGTTCGCGATGACTACTTTATCTAGCATAATGCTGCCCCGCTTATTCGATAACAACGAGTGGTTGGTCGAACTCTACTGGCTGGCCGTCTTCTACCAGAATCGCGGTGACCACACCGGACTTGTCGGCTTCGATCTGGTTCATCATCTTCATCGCTTCTACGATGCACAGTGTGTCGCCAGCGCTGACGCTTTGACCCACTTCAACGAACGCTTTCGAATCTGGGCTTGGCGAGCGGTAGAAGGTACCGACCATTGGAGAAAGAACCTGGTGACCTGCTGGTACTGCTGCCGCTGGTGCTGCCTCTTCAGTTGCTACCGGAGCCGGTGCAGCAGGGGCTGGTGCCGCCGCTGGCATCGCTGGAGCCGCGTAGTGGATAGGGGCTTGCATTGGCGCCGTGCCGCTGTTGCGACTGATGCGTACCGATTCTTCACCTTCAGAGATTTCCAGCTCAGCAATGCCAGACTCTTCAACTAACTCGATAAGCTTTTTAATTTTACGGATATCCATGTTTTCTTTCTCTTTTATCTTGTGAATAAGACAGCCCCGATAAGGACTGCAGAGCGTCTGTGGCTACTTCGCCTGCAACTTCTCAATGGCCGCAGACAAAGCGAATTCATACCCTTGTGCGCCCAAACCACAAATCACCCCTTCGGCTTTGTCCGACAGGTAAGAGTGGTGGCGGAAAGGTTCACGTGCATGTACGTTGGACAAGTGCACTTCAATATATGGAATGGCAACCCCAAGCAACGCATCACGCAGTGCAACACTGGTGTGAGTAAACGCGGCTGGGTTGATGATGATGAAATCCACCTGGCCGTAAGCCGCGTGGATTGCTTCAATCAGTTCATATTCGCGGTTCGATTGCAAATGGCTCAGTTCAATGCCCGCTTTTTGCGCTTGATCGGACAATTTCTCTACGATCTGTTGTAGAGTCTGCGAACCGTAGTGCGCTGGCTCGCGGAGCCCCAACAGATTCAGATTCGGTCCATTAAGGACGAGAATGCGTGATTTTGTCGACATTGTGTAGTCATTTTCCTTTATCGTGTTGCGAATTAGAATATTCCCACATTCTTTTTAATTCAGCATGATTTTTTTGTTAAAAATTCGCTGTAATTAAGAAATTGACCAAGATTATAGCTAATTCAGCGCAAATGGCAGCAATTTACTGGTCTAATCTCCTATACTATCGCGCTGAAATTCTGTAACCAGGTTAACAGAACGCACGTTTGACCGCCTGTCGGCGGGCAATCGCATCCGCTTGGGGCAATAAAAAACCGCCACACAGAGGTGGCGGTAAAGGAGCACAAAGGGTGAGCCTTACATCAGTTCGGCTTTTTCTTTGATCAGTTTATCGACCACACTTGGATCGGCGAGCGTGGATGTGTCCCCCAGATTACTGGTGTCGCCTGTGGCTATCTTACGCAGGATGCGACGCATGATTTTGCCGGAGCGGGTTTTCGGTAGCGAGTCGGTCCAGTGCAGAACATCAGGTGTGGCAATCGGGCCTATCTCTTTGCGCACCCAGTCTTTGACTTCTTTGTGCAGCTCGGCCGACGGGAATTCACCATCGTTGAGGGTGATGTAGGCATAAATGGCTTGGCCTTTGATATCGTGTGGAATACCGACGATCGCCGCTTCCGCGATTTTTTCATGCGCGACCAGCGCTGACTCGATTTCGGCGGTGCCCATGCGGTGCCCGGATACGTTGAGCACGTCATCAACCCGGCCGGTGATCCAGTAGTAGCCATCCTCGTCACGACGCGCACCATCACCGGTAAAGTACATGCCTTTAAAGGTGGAGAAGTAAGTCTGCTCAAACCGGTCATGATCACCATACACAGTGCGCATTTGCCCAGGCCAGGAATCGAGGATCACCAGGTTGCCTTCGGCGGCTCCTTCAATGAGGTTGCCCATGTTATCGACCAGAGCCGGTTGCACGCCGAAGAAAGGACGGGTTGCCGAACCGGGTTTCAGTTCGGTGGCGCCTGGCAGGGGAGTGATCAAAATGCCCCCGGTCTCGGTTTGCCACCAGGTATCGACAATCGGCGAGTGTTCATTGCCGATGGTTTTGTAATACCATTCCCAGGCTTCCGGATTGATCGGTTCACCGACCGATCCCATGATACGTAAACTGTCACGTTGGGTGCCTTTCACCGCTTCGTCGCCTTTGGCCATCAACGCACGGATGGCTGTCGGTGCGGTGTAGAGGATGTTGACCTGGTGTTTGTCGACCACTTCACTCATGCGGCTGGTGTGTGGGTAGTTGGGCACGCCTTCAAACAGGATGGTTTTCGCCCCGTTCGCCAGCGGGCCGTAGACCAGATAGGTGTGGCCGGTGATCCAGCCGACGTCGGCGGTACACCAGAAGGTCTCGCCTGGCTGATAATCGAACACATACTTGAACGTCATGGTTGCGTACACCAGGTAACCCCCGGTGGTGTGCAAAACCCCTTTCGGTTTGCCAGTCGAACCTGAGGTATAGAGGATAAACAGCGGGTCTTCGGCTTTCATTTCTTCGGGCGGGCAGTGATCCGACACGCTAGATGTGGCCGCGTGCCACCAGACATCGCGATGCTCGTGCCAGTCGATGTCGCCGCCGGTGCGCTTGAGGACTACTACTTTATTGATGGTTTTCACGTCCGGGTTGGTGAGCGCTTCATCGACGTTTTTTTTCAGTGGCACCGCGCGTCCACCGCGCACCCCTTCGTCCGCTGTGATCACCACTTTTGCGTCCGAGTCGATGATCCGCCCGGCCAGCGCTTCGGGTGAGAACCCCCCAAACACCACGGTGTGTACCGCACCGATTCGGGTACAGGCCAGCATGGCGACTGCCGCTTCCGGCACCATCGGCATGTACAGACACACCACGTCGCCTTTGTTCACTCCTTGCGCTTTGAGCGCGTTGGAGAAACGGCACACTTCCTGATGTAACTGGTTGAAGGTGAGCGTTTTGTCGTCTGCCGGATCATCGCCTTCCCAGATGATCGCGACGTCGTCGCCGCGCTCGGCCAGGTGGCGGTCAATACAGTTGGCGGAGACGTTCAGTGTGCCGTCTTCGAACCAGCGAATGTCCACATGGCCAGTATCGAACGAGGTGTGTTTGACTTTGCTAAAGGGCTTGATCCAGTCGACGATGTTGCCGTGTTCTCTCCAGAACCCTTCCGGGTCGCGCACCGATTGCTGGTACATGGCCAGATAAGTGTCATTATCCGCATGTGTCGTTGCTTTAATATTGTCTTTGACCGGATAAATGTGGGCTTCACTCATTACGTATCTCCTTGTGAATTCTGAGACATCCTTTTTTGAAACCGGCGCAAACCGCCGGCAGGAAAATCTGCTGTAGTATAACTGTCTGTCACTGCACCGGATTCGACAATTAGACTTTAGGATGAGAATGACGTTTACGCTGAAAAACCAGCGGCTTATAGCGAGTTTTGCGAACAGGATCGACCCACAGGCTCGCTGCGTTAGCGGACATAAGGGAAATTGAGGCTCGGCAGGTCGCCTTTGGTCAGGCGCACGTAGACCAGCGCTGCGGAAATGGCATCCTGCAGCGCATCGTGTTTGTGCTGAATCGGCAGACCTAGGTGGTGGCAGATCGCATCCAGACTGAGGTCGAAATAAGCGTTGGGCAAATGCTGCTCCAGTTTGTCGTGGTAGATCTGACTGACTTCAATCACCGGGTTGGGCAAAGGGAATCCCAGTTGACGGCGACAGGCCAGATCCAGAATGCGTTTGTCATACCGGATGTGATAGCCGACCAGAGGCCGGTTGCCGATGAAATCGAGCAGGCGTACCAGCGCATCTTTTTCGCTGATGCCGTCGTGCAGATCCTGATGACGAAGATGGTGGATTTTGACGGAGCCGGAGTCGAGCGACTGCGGCGCTTTGAGTTTGACTTCAAAGGGCCGGCTGGTGATCACCCGGTTGTCGATGATTTTGGTTGCGGCGATGGTGACCAGCTCGGCGCGCTCGGGATCGAGGCTGGTGGTTTCACAATCCAGCGAGACGTATTCAGATTTGTCGAGCGGGCCAAACAGGGGGCGATAGGCCGAGCCTTTAAGCCTCAGATACCAGTATTTGCGTGTCAGCCAGTTCATGTCAGTGCTCCTCAGTCCCGGATCTGGTAGTGATAGCCGAGGAACTGTTTAAATTTTTTCACCGCGTGCAAGCTGTGGCGCAACAAGTCACGCTCAGTGCGGTCGAGGTGATTGGGGTCGATATGGTTGTCGATACTGTAGGTCGACAACTGCTGAGCCAAGCGCAGTTTAAAGAACAACTTCAATGCTTCGCTGAGATTGTCTGCCGTCTCTGGTTCCAGAATCCGTTTGCGGCGCAAGGCATCAATCCGTTCAAAAGTGTTTTTCTCCGGCAGCGCGTATTCCAGTGCCAGAGCACGAATGCCGTGCACCACCGGGAAAATCCCGCCCCGTTTGATGTCCAGCCCGTCTTTGTCTGTTTTTACGTTGCCAAACAAGCTTAGGGGCACTGAGAACTGCAGTGCGGGGCGGGTAAACTCAGACAGCACCAGCATGCGGTTTTTCATGCGCTCGCGCAGGTGCGCGGCGACCGGCTCCAGAAGCTGGCGGTTGCCAGCGACGGCATGGGCATCAGCGATGATGGCCAGATCCATCACGGATTCCGGTTGTGCCCGTTCGATCCAAGTGGACAGGGTTGCTTGCCATTCGCTCTGACTCTTGACCCATTTGGGATTATTGACCATCACTTTGCCTGGACAGAGCGGGTAACCAAGCTGCACCAGGGTGTGAGTGAGCGTTTCCATCACGGCCTGACATTGATGCCATTGCAGACCGTCTTTGATGATCAGGGCGTTGTCCTGATCGGTTTTTAAGATCTGCTCGCCCCGTCCTTCGGACCCGAGCACCAACATGCAACAGTGATCGTGCAGTGCCGGTGGCACTACCAGCTCAAATGCTTTTTCAATGATCTGTTCATTGACGGCCGAAATCAGCTCCATGATAAAGCGGGTGCGGATGCCGTTTTTCAAAAGGCTTTCAACCAACTGACGCTGACGGTTGGAGGCCAGCGCCAGTTCCTCCACGCTGCTGGCGCGGGCAATACTCAGTGTCAGCACGTGCGAGTGGGTCGAGAAGGCGCTGAGGATCTGGGTCATATCGAGCATTCCGACGGCGTCCTGGCCGTCGGTGACCATCAGGCGCTTCATTCGGTTACGCGTCATGGTGATCAGGGCATTAAACAGGAAATCGCCTTTTTCGACGTGAAACACCGGGAAAGTGGCGATGCGCCCAACTGGTGTGTCCTGCGTATGGCCGTCCAACATCACGGCGTGCAGCAGATTGGTACGCGTGACGATGGCATACGGATGATGAGCACCAGGCTGATCGAGCAAACGGATATCCGAGTCATTGAGACGCACCAGTGCGGCGTCCGCCCCACGCGCTTTGAGTTGCTGGGTCACTTGATTCAGCGCTTGATCCGGCTCTAGAATCATCGGCGGATGATAGATCGAAGCGTCGACTTTGGTCAGAATGAATTCGGCCAGGTTTTGCTGCTGCTGAGCGGCTTCTATCAGCTCCTGACGCCGGGCGAGGTTATTGTCAAAATAAGCCGCGAACTGGCCGTTGCTGTAATAAAGCTCAAGGAACACCGCTTTGGGTAACAGGTAGGCGAGGGTGTCTTCCAGTGCCACGTACTGATGGCGTGCCTGTTCGTCAAACATCGCTCGCACGTCAAACAAATCGTCGTTGGCGTAATGCGCAAAAATCTCGTTGCCATCGGCGCTGCGCTCTTCCACCACCCCTTTGATCAGTATGTACAGGTAGTCGCTGGCTCTATCGGCTTTGAGCAGAGATTCGCGCGCACGGAAGTAAGCTACGTCGAGTGAACTGCGCAGTGTTTGCTGCTGGCTGGCGCTCAGCCGGTCAAACGGCGGAGACTGCATATTGAATTTATCTGGCATAGACGCAACCGAAATCAAGGACTCATTCAAGTGTGACAAATCCTGCCAATGCCTCCAGACGACTTTGGTCTAATGTCGTGGCAGCGTATCGAATAGGGAAACAGTTCGTTGCGTAATATTCCCTTTTTATTCAAGCTACTCGCACTCATAATATTGAGGTTTTTATCGCTCATTTTTCAGGATCTTAGACATGTTGAAGCCCTCTCCGTACGGCTGGATTTCCCAATACTTCATCGGTTTTTTCTTTGCGTATGGAGTCTATCTGCCGTTTTGGGCGTTGTGGTTTAAAGATCAGGGGGTATCGGCGGCCGACGTCGGTGTGCTGATGGGGCTCGGTTTTGCTACGCGCTGTGTGGCGAATCTGGTGCTTACCCCTCGTATTCACAAGGCGGAGCATCTGATCCCGGCGCTACGTGGCTTGAGCGTGGCCGCGTTGGCGTTTGTTGTCTTTCACCTCTTTACCGGCGGCAGTTTCTGGATGATGGCGCTGGCTACGGTGCTGTTTAACCTCTGCTGTGGGCCGATTGTGCCATTGTCCGACGCGATGGCGAATTACTACGCGCGCCTGAAGATGCTCGATTACGGCCGGACTCGTTTGTGGGGCTCCGTTGCGTTTATTGCCGGCTCGCTGGCGGTGGGCTATCTGGTCAAACTCTACGGCGCCAATATGATCATTTACACTGCGCTGGTCGGGGTCGCGTTTTCGATTTTGGTGGCGGTGCGTCACCCGACACCGATGCCGGTCACTCAGCAGACAAGCCATCAACCACGACCGAAACTCGGCCAGTTGCTGTGCGAATGGCCAGTGGTTAAGTTTCTGCTATTGGTGGCGCTGTTGCAGGGAAGTCACGCCGCGTATTACGCGTTCAGCTCGATTTACTGGAAAGAAGCGGGTCATTCCGAGGCCGTCATTGGCTATTTATGGAGCCTGGGCGTAGCCGCAGAGGTGCTGTTGTTTGCGGGCAGTAAACGCCTGTTTGCCGGCTGGTCGCTACGGGCGATGTTTGTGGTGGCCGCGCTAGGGGTGATGGCGCGCTGGGGGATGACGGCGTCGACGACCGCGATCGCCGCGCTGGTGATGATACAACTGCTGCACGGGGTGACGTTTGCCATCGCACACATTGCTGCCATCCAGTACATTCAGCATGCAGAGCCACATAAGATGGTGGCACTGCAAGCGCTGTACAATGCGATTCCTCTCGGCGCCTTTATTGCGCTGATGACCACCTTGAGCGGGTGGGGTTACGAGCAATGGGGCGCTGGCGTGTTCTGGGCCATGGCAGCCATGGGCGCCTTGGCGCTGTTGATTCGGGTGGAGGAACATCCCGGGTCAGTGCACGATGGCATGGCAGAGAAAGCGGAGGCCAAAGCACAGAATTAGACTCAAGCGATTGAGATCATTGAGCAGACTTTGTTAAATGAAACCTCCTCCTGAGCGGCATGGCTCGCGGGGAGGTTTTTTCTTACCCAGCTGCAAGGATATCTGATGCAAGGATGGATAGTTATCCCGGTTTCGCTGATGTACCTGGTGCTGCTGTTTATGGTCGCTTGGTACGGCGACCGGCAGAGTCACTGGTTGGCGAAATGGCGCCCGTGGATCTACAGCTTGTCGATCGCGGTGTACTGTACCTCATGGACGTTTTATGGCACGGTCGGTCAGGCGAGCAACAACCCCTGGTCGTTTTTGCCGATCTACCTCGCCCCGGTGATCGTGTTTACGTTGTTCTGGCGCGTCATTGCCCGGCTGATCTTGATCGCCAAGCGCGAGCACATTACCTCGATTGCCGATTTCATTGCCGCCCGCTATGGCAAATCTCAGGGGCTGGCGGTGGCGGTCACTCTGATCGCGGTGGTCGGTATCCTGCCGTACATTGCCTTGCAGCTGCGCGGTATCATGATGGGACTGGAAATCATCGCGCCCGATCTGACCACTCAATATGGTTATGAGAACTATCAGGTTTCCTGGTTTGTGGTGATCGCGCTGGCGATATTTACCATGCTGTTTGGTACCCGACATATCGATAATACCGAACACCACCGCGGCATGATGATGGCAATCGCATTCGAGTCGATTGTCAAATTGGTAGCTTTTTTGGTGGTGGGGGTGTTCATTGTCTATCTGGCGCTCAGTCGTCAGGACATCAATCTGGCGCAGATTGCCAGCGATACCTATCAGGCGCCCAATATTCCGACGCTGCTGATCCATACTTTTCTCACCATCATGGCGATCTTCTGTCTGCCGCGCCAGTTTCACACCATGGTGGTGGAAAATGAGCGGGGTCAGGACTTGCATACCGCGCGCTGGTTGTTTCCGCTCTATCTGATCCTGATGGGGGTGTTTGTGCTGCCGATCGCCTGGGTCGGACAGGGATTACTGAGCGGCAGCCCGGCGGATACCTACGTCATCAGCGTGCCGATGCTGGTAGGGGCCAGCGACATTGCTTTGCTGGCGTTTCTTGGCGGCACATCGGCGGCGAGTGGTATGGTGATTGTCTCGACTATCGCACTGGCGATCATGGTGTCGAATGATCTGGTGATGCCGTTGCTGCTGCGGCGAATGCGTCTCTCGCAGCGCAATTACCGCCACTTCTCCGGATTATTGCTGATCATCCGCCGCGCGCTGATCCTCTTGCTACTGATGGGCGCGTGGGGCTTTTATCAGGTATTGGGAAGTATTCACTCACTGTCTGCGATAGGTTTTCTCTCGTTTGCCGCGATCACCCAGTTTGCGCCGGCGCTGCTGGGCGGGATGTACTGGCGGCAGGGTAACCGCAAAGGGGTGTACGTGGGTCTGGCGGTCGGGTTCGCCTTGTGGCTGGTCACGCTGATGAGCCAGACCGACATGCTGGCCGGCAGCGCTGAGTCAAATCTGCTGCTGTGGATGATCGCGCCGCCTCAGCTGCTTGATGACTGGGGACTGCGTCCGTCGGACTGGGGCATGGTGTTGAGCGTGGCCGCCAATGCGGCCTGTTACGTGGTGGTCTCCTTACTGACGCGTCCGAGTCTGAGTGAGCGCCTGCAGTCCGCCACCTTTGTCGGCGCGCCGTTGCCAGAATCGGAAAACATCAGTTTGTATCAGAGCCGGGTGACGATTGCGGAGCTGGAAATGCTGGCGTCCCGTTTTGTTGGTCGCCATCGGGTGCGCAGTGCGTTTCGTCAGTACTGGAGCCAGCAGCGTGAAACCTTGCTGCCTAATCAGCAAGCCCCTTCGACGCTGATCCGCCATACCGAACGGGTGTTGGCTGGGGTGTTTGGTGCCTCTTCTGCTAAGTTGGTGCTTACTTCGGCGCTGCAAGGCAGAAATATGCAGCTGGAAGAAGTGGCGACCATCGTTGATGAAGCCTCCGAACTGTACGATTTTAGCCGGGGTTTGCTGCAAGGGGCGATTGAACACATCGGTCAGGGCATTGCGGTGGTCGATAAACAGCTGCGGCTGGTGGCCTGGAACCAGCGCTATCTGGAATTGTTTGAATTCCCGCCCGGTTTGATTCAGGTCGGGCGGCCGATTGCGGACGTAATTCGCCACAATGCCGAACAAGGTTTGTGTGGCCCGGGAGACCCCGAAGACCATGTCCGGCGACGGGTGTATCACCTGGAGCAGGGGACCCGACACACCTCTTCGCGGGTCAGACCGGATGGCCGGGTGATTGAAGTGCAGGGGAATCCGATGCCGGGCGGCGGCTTTGTGATGAGTTTTACCGACATTACGGTGTTCCGGGAGGCGGAGCAGGCGCTCAAAGACGCCAATGAAACGCTCGAAGAGCGTGTGCACGAGCGGACGCAGGAGCTGGAGCAGCTCAACAAGAAGCTGGTGGCCGCAACGCAGCGTTCGGACCTGGAGTCCAAGTCCAAATCTCGCTTTCTGGCGGCGGTGAGCCATGATTTGATGCAGCCGCTGAACGCCGCGAGGCTGTTTGCTTCGTCGCTTTCTGAAGTGGCCAAAGAGGATGACAGTCGGACGCTGGCCCAGCACATTGAAAGTGCGCTTGGCGCCGCGGAGGATCTTATCGGCGATCTGCTGGATATCTCGCGTCTGGAGTCCGGCAAACTGGAGATCCACATGCACGCTTTTGCGCTGCGGGATGTACTGGCTAATCTGGATGCCGAATTCAGTGCGCTGGCCAGGCAACAAAGGATCGATTTTACGCTGATCCCATCCGGGCAGTTTGTCAACTCCGATCCCAAATTGCTCCGGCGGGTGGTGCAGAACTTTCTGACCAACGCGTTTCGTTACAATCCGCACGGCAAAGTGGTGCTCGGCGTGCGCCGCTGTGGGCAACAGGTGCGGATTGAGGTATGGGACAACGGCACCGGTATCGATGAAGACAAGCAACAGATGATCTTCGAAGAGTTTACCCGCGCGAGTAGCGTGCGCTCTGATCAGGGGCTCGGGCTTGGGCTGGCGATCTCCAAAGGGATCGCTCATTTGCTTGGTCATCAGATATCCATGCGCTCGTGGCCGGGCCGCGGCAGTGTCTTCTCCATCACCTTAGATCGTGCTGAGCGTATTGCCCCTGTGGTGGCACCGAACTTGGCTGAGCCGAGTAGTGTGGCGCATCTGCGTGTCTTGTGTGTCGACAATGAAGAGGACATTCTGGTGGGAATGGACAATCTGCTTGGCCGCTGGGGCTGCGATGTGCGCACTGCACTCGATCTGGTTCAGAGCCTCAGAGCGCTGGAAGACGGCTGGGTGCCGGATGTGATCTTGTCGGACTACCGTCTGGATAATGGCCGTACCGGGTTGGAAGTTTTGCAGCAGTGTCGTTTACGGCTCGGAGCGCGTTTTGCCGGTGTGATCATTAGTGCCGATCGCACACAGGATATGCTGGATGCGATTGAGTCGAATGGTTTTGGTTTTTTGGCCAAACCGGTCAAGCCGCTTAAATTGCGCGCGATCCTCAACCGGGTGGCGTAACAGGCCGGGTGCAAAACCCGGCTCGGGAAGTCAGTTGCGCTGCTTGTCGTCGAGCAGTGTCTGGTACACCACAAAGTCGGTCTCGGTTTCGCCGAAATACGTGGTGCCGTTGGCAGAGATAGCCACTCGCAGACGGCTTGTGTCGCTGCTTGGGGCTGGCAGGGTAATGGTCCAGTGCTGCGCGCTGTCATCACTGCGTAGCATATCGACCGGTGCTGCGGTCTGATCCGGGTGATTAACCAGGGATACCTTAACGCCTTCCAGCGGATAGTCGGCTTTCAGCGACAGGTCCAGTTGCTGTTTGCCAAGATGCTCCGAGCGGAACTGGACTTTAAAATCCCCATTTTCCATGTCGCACAGACCACTGGTGTAGCGGCAGTTGGATTTGCTGGCCAGTTTGTAAGTGGCTCCTTCCTGTGCTGGTTGGGCTTTTTCGCTGACCGCCATATCGGTGCCGAAATAAGCGATGATCGATAAGATAGGGGCGATCAACAGAGCAATAATAAAGTGCTTGTTTTTGAACATGTTTGGCTTCCTTGCAACAACAGCTATGGCGCTAACATACGCGATCAGGGCGAAGAAAAAAGCCCCCGAAGGGGCTTTTGTGTGATGGGTCGTTAATTAGTGTGATTGTGCTTCGCCGGCACCAACCGGTACACGAACATGCTCAACCAGATCTTTAACTTCTTGTGGCGTTTCGGTGGTCACTTTCGAGACCGCGAAGGCGACAATAAAGTTAAACACCGCACCGATGGCACCAAAGGCGTTCGGTTCAATACCGAGGAACCAGTTGCTGCCCCAGCTTTCCAGATATGTCCATTCCGGAATGAACAGGATCCCTTTGTGCTGGAAGACGTAGAACAGGGTGATGCCGATACCGGTGATCATGCCGGCGATCGCCCCTTCTTTGTTGATGTTCTTGCTGAAGATACCCATCATCAAGGCCGGGAAGATAGAGGAGGCGGCCAGGCCGAAGGCCAGCGCTACCGTACCGGCGGCAAAGCCCGGCGGATGCAAGCCGAGGTAGCCAGAGACCGCAATGGCCACGGCCATGGATATCCGGCTGGCGAGCAGCTCTTTCTTCTCGGAAATGTTCGGGTTGATCACCCCTTTGATCAGGTCATGGGAAATGGCGGATGAGATCGCCAGCAACAAACCGGCTGCGGTCGATAGTGCGGCAGCCAGGCCCCCTGCGGCCACCAGAGCAATCACCCAGTTTGGCAGTTTGGCGATTTCCGGGTTGGCCAGTACCATGATGTCGTTGTCCACTTTCAACTCATTGGTGTCTGCGTTGGAAGTGTACTGGATGGCGCCATCGCCATTTTTGTCTTCAAATTTTAATAACCCGGTGGTCTCCCAGTTTTTAAACCAGGCCGGACGTTCGTCATACACCAGATGCTGTCCCGGAGCCGGGTTGACCGTATCCATCAGATTAAGGCGTGCCATGGCAGCCACAGCAGGGGCGGTGGTGTACAGAATCGCAATAAACACCAGTGCCCAGCCAGCAGAAGTACGCGCGTCGCGCACTTTCGGGACCGTGAAGAAACGGATGATCACGTGTGGCAGGCCAGCAGTACCGATCATCAGAGACATGGTGTAGACAAACATGTTGAGTGTGTCACCGCGCACCTGGGTGGTATATTGACTGAAGCCGAGTTCGGTCACCACCTGATCCAGCCGGTCAAGCAGATACTGATCGGTGCCCGCCATGGTGCTGCCCAGCCCGATCTGCGGCAGTGGATTCCCGGTCAGTTGCAGAGAGATGAATATTGCTGGAATGGTGTACGCCAGAATGAGGACGCAATATTGAGCAATCTGCGTGTAGGTGATGCCTTTCATCCCGCCCAGAACGGCGTAGATGAAGACGATACACATCCCGATGCCAAGGCCGGTCGCGTAGTCCACTTCCAGGAAGCGACCAAACGCAACACCCACGCCTTTCATCTGACCGATAACATAGGTCACAGACGCGATGATCAGACACGCTACGGCCACCACGCGAGCGGTTCTGGAGTAGAAACGCTCACCGACAAATTCCGGTACTGTGAACTTGCCAAATTTACGCAGGTACGGTGCCAGTAAGAGAGCCAACAGAACGTAGCCGCCCGTCCAGCCCATCAGGAAGACCGAACCACCGTAACCCATAAAGGCGATCAGGCCAGCCATGGAAATAAACGAGGCCGCTGACATCCAGTCGGCCGCCGTGGCCATGCCGTTGGCGATCGGGTTGACCCCGCCGCCAGCGACGTAGAATTCTTTAGTGGAACCGGCTCGGGCCCAGATGGCGATACCGATGTACAGCAGGAAGGTGGCGCCGACCACGAGATATGTAATTGTTTTAAGATCCATCTCTAAAGCTCCTTACTCATCCACGTTGAATTCGCGGTCAATCTGACGCATTTTCCACGCGTAGTAGAAGATAATCACCAAAAAGGCGTATATCGATCCTTGCTGCGCAAACCAGAAACCCAGTTTGTAGCCGCCCAGTTGGAATTGGTTGAGTTCATCGACAAATAAGATGCCGCAGCCAAAAGACACGACAAACCAAATCACCATCAGCATGGTCATCAGTCTGACGTTCTTGCTCCAATAGGCCTTGGCTCTTTCTTCACTTTCAAACGCCATTGCCGTCTCCTTACGAGGTTGTTTGTTAAAAAAGTGTTTCAGTCTCTACAATAGCAAGCTGATGTCGATTACTCTTTTCAACTTTAGTCGTGCATAGATTAATAAAATTGTATTTAATTTCAGCTAATTGGGTTTGATTGATAAAAAATAACGATGTTAATGT
>NZ_WXWP01000384.1:0-20865 GCF_009904765.1 Vibrio sp. V39_P1S14PM300 | reverse complement strand
ACCGGATTGCCCTGGGAGGTCAGGCCGTTAAGCGGATCGGCACTGCCGTCCAGCTGGTAACTGACCACCCCGTCCGAGCCTTGCGTGGTGGTGAACTTGCCATCGACACTGACCGGATCGCTCTGATCGGAGCCAATATTGGCCAGATCGTCTTCGCTGACATCCAACGCATCCACATCATTGATGGTCGGAACGTCATCTTTTACTTCAATCACAATCTGCGCCGCTTCAGAATCTTTCGCCCCTGGAGTCAACGAAGAGCGGTCGCCATCGGCATCAACGGCATACACTGGCAGATTGATGCTCAAGGATTCGTCGTTTGCACCCGTATGATCCAATTGCTCATAAAGGTTAAACTCGTATTCTCCCAGAGACGGAGAATCCAGTTTGATATCAAACACGGTCACGCGGCTGCCATTCAGCTCAATGTAACCTTCATAGGTGCGTACACCATTAACGTCTGACACCAACTCCAGTTGAATCACCTGCCCCTGAGACATCAGAGCACCATCCTGATTAAACTCCGCAGGTTCCAGTTCAAAGTGATCGATAATGTCACTGCCTTGAGTAGCACTGATGGTCCCACTACCTGACGTGATGGCGCTGCCTTCCTGAGAGCCATCGGTCACACCAGACTCGTCCAGCGTTAAACCGCTCACATCATCAATCACAGGGTTGTCACCGTCGATGATGCTGATGTTGATGGTGTTGTTCACCGTATCCTGATCAAAGTCGACGATGGTGGTTGGCAATGACAGTTTAATGGTGTCATCGCTGTTGGTCTGCTCAAGCGGTTTGAACTGCTCGAACTGGAATTTTCCGTCAGTGCCGACGGAGACCGTCAGTACGACCTCGTCACTGCCGGCAATCGTCACAGTAATTTTTGTGCCATCTTCAGACAGAGTGGCGGCTACCGCCTGATTATCACTCATCAGGCCATCAAATTGCGCCAGCGCGGACGAGTCAAACGTCACCGATTGCAGTTCATCACTGCCAATTTCAACCAAGGTGCCTTCAATTACAGCACTGGACGACTCAATATTTTCAATATTTACATCTTGCGGCGCAGGATCCACACCATCGTTGATGCCAACCACCACATCAATCGGTTGTTGAATCGCATTCCCCCCAGTATCTGAACCAGTGATGTCGAAGCTGATGTTGATCTGATCGCCATTAATGGCAACCTGACCCCCCCCGACTGATGGGACATGATCGATCGGTTGACTGATCGTCGTGGTTACATCCAACTGAATATTTTTGCCCACCGAAGTGGCTGTTATGTCAATGCGCAGAACTTCACTACCATTGAGTTCACCAATGATGGCATTACTGGCAGCGTCATAGGTAAAGGTCACCGGCTGTCCGGAAGACGTGATATCTGAATTGAGTTCCGCCAAAAGAGAAGCAAGAGAAACCGGGTCCGGAACAAAAGACGTGGCATCCAGAGGCAAATCGCCCGCCTGAACCAAAGTTGAAACTGTTATAGACTGCGGGTACGTCGATAGGGTCAATGAACCTTCTGTCAGTTCGCCTGCCAGAGATTGACCGCCAGCAGCAAACACCAGCGGATTAAACGGGTCTTCATCCTCAGATTCAAAGCTGTTGTTAAAACCTGCGGTTTCAAAGAATGTCGCGGCCAGTACTTCCGGCCCAAGGTAGTCCACCGTCACGAAACCGGCGTTCGCAGAACCATCACTGCCACCCGCGGCGGTTGGATCAAGAATTTCGGTCGGGTCAGCGCCGGCCAGAATGGCTTCCTGGATGGCGAGAATTTCATCGGCGCCAAAGCCCGTGTTATCCAGTTGAGTCGGATCGATAGCAACGGCGCCCCCCAGCGGAGTCTGAGCCAATGCCTCGAATACGGTGTCCTCACCGTGTGGCTGTGCCAGACATGCCACACAGTTCTGGTCGACGACCGTTGGCTGACCATTGATCATTACAACAGCAGAGGCATCGTTGACCGTCAGAAGAATCTCCCCAGCCAGCAACTCATCACCTGGGCGAACCACTCGGGCCAGCCCTTTTTCATTGACAGCGATGACTTCCCCGTTGACTTCTTCAACCATCGCTTTTTGCAGCAAAACATTTGTACTCATCCGACCCTCACGACTTCAGGAATCCGTTGTATCGCGTCCATAAAGTGTAGATAAACCACGACTTTTACGCGCGACCACATCTTACTTGATTCTGTTCTTTCAGCTATGCAACTTAACAGGTATTAGTATACCGGAGAAAACTCTAACTGACGGCAATTAACCAGAATTAATCTATTGTATCTATTGGTGACAGAACATACATGAAGTTGACGATAAGGACTAGTCAAATTATTGGCGAATTCTATTTTTTGTACCTTCAGTTAACCTGGGTATCAGGTTTGAACATATTCCCGGCCTGCATATCATTAATTCTGATGAAATAACGCCTGCATAGCACGACTGACTGACAACTTCGCATCACCAATGTACACATGCATTTTGCCACTAAAATCCTTCTTCACCTTGTCGATCGCCGAAACATTGACTCCCGTTGAGCGATGAATTTGCCAAAACTGTTGTGGGTCGAGCTGGGTGAGCAGCTCGCGGAGTGAGGTACGCAACAAAAACGTATCGTGCAGGGTCACTAGAGTGACGTATTTGTCTTCGGCTTTCAGATACAACACGTCGGTGGCCGCGATCAGGTGAATTTCATCACCTTTCGAAGCTTTAATCCATTGCAGATACTGTGGGCTGACGTCACGCGATGCATGCTCGATTTTTTCCAGCAACGATGCCAGTTGCAAAGGCACTCCCACGTCACCGCTTTGGAGGCGAGATTGCAACTTCCGCACACATTGCAGCAGACGTTCCTGACACAGCGGTTTGAGCAGATAATCAACGGCATTGGCCTCAAAAGCCGCGAGCGCGTACTCATCATACGCCGTCACAAACACTACAAGAGGCGCGCTTGTCTGCCTGGATAGCTGCCTGGCCAGCGATACCCCGTCCAGTCCCGGCATACGGATATCCAGAAACGCAATCTGAGGCTGTAACTGGGCGATCAGCTCCAGAGCCTGTGCGCCGTTTTCGGCACTGGCCAGCACATCGAGCTGGGGCCAGACGTCTGCCAACTCTCGTTTCAGATGGTGACGCAGTAAAGGTTCATCATCCGCAATGATCGCAGTCACCGACATCCGCTTCTCCTTGTGTTAACTCTTCGATTGCAATGGTAATGCGTGCGGTTACACCGTTACCCGGGCTTTCCTGAATGATCAGGCGCGCCTGTTCCCCATACAGTGCCATGAGTCGCTGACGAATGTTGGTCAATCCCAACCCGCTTCCACAGGTATCCGGAAATGTTCCCAGCCCGGCGCCGCTGTCTGAAACTTCAATCATCAACCGTTGTGCATTCTCTGTCACGGTCACCGTCACTGCACCGCCGCGCGGCTGCGGCTCAATACCATGCTGGATAGCATTTTCAACCAGAGGCTGGAGCAGCAGCGGTGGAAGCATGAGGTCGTTGTCACCGCATCGGTTGTCAATCGTGTAATCCAACCGGTCGCCCAATCGAATTTTCTGAATACCTAAATACGCTTCAAGTAACGCCAGTTCGTTGTTCAGGGAGCCTTGCTGACTGCGTGTGGTGTTCAACGTCGCGCGAAGCAGTTCTGTGAGCCGGTTTAACATCTGTTTTGCGTCCTGAGGCGCGGTATCAATTAACGCCTGAATATTGGCCAGCGTGTTAAATAAAAAGTGGGGTTCAATCTGGCTTTGCAACTGCTTTAACTGACTCATGAGCAGCGCTTTGTCCTGCTCAGATTGCTTGCGCTTGGCCGTTTCCAGCGCCTTCTCTGCCAGCAAGCGCTGTTCATGCGCATAAAAATAGACGAAGCAAACGACAGTGAAGATAAAGCCCAGCACAATCACTGGTTTCATCGCGGAAAAGTGACTGAACTTGGGGTATTTACTCAACCACCAGTACGCATTCAGCGTGCCGATAACCATGGAGCTGGACACCGCGAACAGATTCACCTGACGCGACGACCAGTTCGGCTTTAGCAACGCGATAAGATGTGCCGCAATCACTGCACTGAATCCGTACCCAAAACTGATCGCCAGATGTTCCTGCAGCTCACTTGGCCATATTGTCTGAGTGGCAAACGCAATGGCCACACAAAACAGCGCGGTGAACAGCAGGCTTTTTGCACTGTCGTACATATGTTGCTTGAGTTCAGACATCAAAACTTTCCTTTCAGGTTTAACAGAATCATATGCTTATCCGGTAGGTTGGCATAAGCGGATTCGGAACGTCCGGTGTAAAAACGTGCGGCAACTTCCACTTCCACAGACGTCGCACCGTTATCCCAGGCCAGATAGTTGAACCACTGTGTGGCAATCACTCCGCCATCCTGTGGCGCGATCAAGACATCAGTGGTCGGAGTGAAATCATCCAGCCAGTTTTGAGTGCGGCTCCATGACCATTCCCGCCAGGCAGTCGCCGCCATCGTCCAGTGCAGCATGAAATTATGTTGCACCAGATTGGCATGGCTGTATCCCGCCGCGAGAGACTGTGCCAGAGGCGAGTGCTGCCACTGCTGTGCGCTTTGCCGCACACTTTGCCACTCAGACTGGCTCCAGGCCCGGCTGTCATACCAGTATTCTGCAATGATGTTATGCCCGCTGAGACTGGCCCAGTTCAGACCCAGCAACCCCTGATAGCCACTGCTTTGCGTCTTCAACTCAGGGGCGAAAGCAGAGCTATCAGTGACATAAGAGAGATAGCGATTCTGATACAGCAGTGAGCCGTGCCACTCCCAAGCCGGATCAAGAACGGAGATCACCGACATTGCCAGCAGACCACGCCTGACATCATCGTAATATGCGATGCCCTGCCACTCGGTATCACCCTGTAAGAGATAGCGGCGGATACCGATGCCTTTTTGCTGCGCCGCCTGTTCCAGCTCACTGCCTTCTTGCTGCGTCCAGGACGAATCGGTCGCCACGACACTCCAGTCACCCAGCGCATCAAAATGCGACAGCAATAGCGTGCCTGCCCCTTCTTCAACCTGAATACCGACCGGATGGCGACGATACGGTTTAAAGATGTCCAGCGGCCGGTAACCGTAACCAACGCCCCAATCGAGACGCAATTTTCCTGCTGTCGCATCCACACTGCCAAAGCTGTGATGCCAGAACCACTCCTGGATAATGACCTCTCCATCATAGGCTTCTTCATCACTGCTGAGTACGTTCGTTGCGCGCAAGGCAAGGCGCCCAGTCATGCCCTGCCAGTGGGTCTGCACATCCAACAATGCATCAAGTGTCTGGCACTCGGCGTCAGTGGGTGAGAAAAACGGGCTGTCAGTACTTTGTGCTGTGGCAGCGCTCAACGTCCAATCCCAGTCAAACGAGACATCTTCAGCCGTACAGCTCAAAGGCCACAGCAGCAACGCCAACAAGATTCGCATCTCACCACTCCACCGCGTCGCTTCGGGCCAGATAAGCCGGGTTATAGTACTTGTCGTCTAGGTTCACCGGGACAATGCTTTGGTATTCAATCACGGTTTTTTTGGCTGGCTGAATACGATCAAACAGTGTCATCGCAACCACTCGGCGCTTGCCATCATCATCACCGGCATGAAACCGTGCCTGCTTCGCCAGCTTACCGGAACGTAAATAAAGATCCGCTTTAAGTGGGAAATCATCACTGGCAGTGAGCCACAAGGTAATGCGTTGATAGCTGGCTCCGTCAGTGGCGGCCGACAACTCAAGTCGATTCGCCGTAACCTGCTCCCCGTCAAGTGCCAGGATCTCTTCTGCCAGCCATTGCCCGTGGTAATCATCACTCCATTTCAAGGTCGAAATGTCGCCGATGGAGGCTTCGCCCAACAACTTTTGCATCGGAGTGATGCGAATGGGTCGACGGCTTTTGGGCATCAGCAACCAGTAATTATCCCCTAGCATCAGCATTTTCTGCCCAGCTTCAACCTGCGACTTAAAAATCACCAGCGACTGACGTTCTGGACGGGTATAAACGTCGTAACGACGAGTCTTGTCCTGTTCTCCGTTTTGATACAGAGTCACCAACGACACCACATGTGCCGATGCCAGATCAAGACGGAAAGCATCCGCGTGCGTCAGCATTTTCTCTACCCGTGATAGCTGCGCCAAGGACGGCACACTGAACAACATCAGTAACGCCATCAGAGTAAGGTTTTTCGGATAACTACACATAAATCAATGCCTCCGTAATCGGTTTGTTGACCCCTTTACGCGCCGAGAACCAGGCCGCTGCAATACAAATCAGCAGCACCCCCACTGCGCTGTACATCAGCAACTCGGCTGAGAAATAGATATTGAGCGGATAACCCTCAGTTCTGCCCGGAGGAGGTGGCATATGTATGTCTGCGACCATCAGTCCCAGACAGCTCACCGCCGTTAACGCACCGCCGATGAGTGCTCCCAGTATCGCCAGCAGCCCCGCTTCGCGAATAAAGCCCGCGATAATTTCAGAGGGATAGGTGCCGAGCGCTGACAGCGTGCCTATTTCCCGGGTTCGCTCGGTGACCGACATCGTCATGGTGTTGAACAGAGCGACAAAGACCACCAGAGCCATAACCGCCCCCATGATGCCGAAAATACGGTCGTACAGAGCACGCACTTTTTTGTAGAAGAAGGCCCGTTCCTGCCAGGGCGTTACGGTCAGTGGCTGCGCCAGCGTCATACGGCTCAACTGCTCTTCCACCCATGCCTGCATCACGGCAGTCCGGCTGGTCTCGAACAAAAACAGCGCTAGCGTGCTGACTTTGTCCGTCACCAGCAGTGACTGCGCAGAGCTCAGATGGATGTAGAGCTGACGTTTATCCAATTCCGGTACGCCGGTCGAATAGATACCACGAACTTTAAAGTCATAGGCATTCAGAGCACCGTCACTGGTCGTGGCCAGTAATGTAACCCAATCCCCGACCGACACATTGAGGTTGCGTGCCAGATCCAGCGCTAACATCACCTCCGGCTCCGCAGGGTCATAACGCTGCGAATCAACTGAAGACAAAGTGTTTCCCTGTCTGACATCAAGAAACGGCCCTTTCATATCGAATTCGTGTTCATCGACACCGTGCCCGACAAAAATGGTGGATTTACTGCCATTTGAGACCAGTCCGCTGAACTCTATCCGAGGCTGGACCCCTCGCACATCCGGGTGGCCGATCAACGCTTTGGTGATCGCGTTGGTGCCAGCCAGACCATTTGCCAGAGGCGTTTCTTCATCCTTGATAAAATAGTCTGGTTGGCTGAGAGTCAGATGGCCGGTGTCCCGTGCCGTGGACTCTTTGAGCGAATCGTAGGTGTAGAGACCAAACCCACCCGCACTGGTCAGGGCAAACACTGCAATCGCGATGATCAGCACCGAGAGCAGGCTGCGCCGACGGTTGCGCATCAGATTCAGATACGCAATTTTCACATGAGATGGAATCAGCTTGCCCATTTCATCGCCTCCTGTGTCAGTGCACCGTCCACCAGGTTCATGACCCGATCACAGCGCGTCGCCATCCGTCCATCATGCGTCGCGACAATAAACGTCGTGCCCATGTCATGGCCAAGCGACTTCATCATGTCAATGACGGTGTTTGCCGTCTGGCTGTCCAGGCTGGCCGTAGGCTCATCCGCAATCACAACTTGTGGCTGATGGATCATGGCCCGGGCTATCGCCACCCGTTGTTGTTGCCCTCCGGACAGATTGTCCGGACGATGAGATTCGAAGCCCCCCAACCCGACTCGCTCAAGAATCTGATGGCCAAGCCGCTGCTGATCACTGATCGCCACACCATTAAGCATCAATGGATACACTACGTTTTCCAACGCTGTCATAACCGGTACCAAATTGAACTTCTGAAACACAAATCCCATTTGTGAACGACGGATCTGGGCCGCTGCGTAGCGATCTTTAGGCCAGGGCACCTGATCAAGTTCAATCTGCCCCTGATAATCCATGTCCAACAGGCCAAGCAGGTTGAGCAGTGTGCTTTTTCCAGATCCTGACGGACCGCACAACGCCACCATTTCACCGCGCTGCACTTCGCCACTGACACCGCAAAGCGCCGGCACTGACTGATTGCCAAGACGGTAATGTTTCTCGATTTGACTGAATTTCAGCATGAGACCTCCTTAATCCGCTTGGGCCAGCAAGGCTTGCGCCTGTTGGGTGTAGGGATTCTCTGCATTGTGGACAGCCATCAGACGCGTCCATTGCTGCGCGTGCTCGATATCATTGGCACGCAGTGACGCCTTGATCGCATAGAAGTAAATCCAGGCGGTGGCTGCAAAAGGTTGCTGGGTAAATACCGGCTCGCTAAGCAAGGTCAGATAGAGGTCGTAACCACGCTCGAAGTGATTGAACATGTCCGGTAATGAGGTATAAGTGGCCGCCGCGATGGCCGTCGTCAATACCGACTCAGGCACCCCCTGGCGAATCAATTGCTCCTGCAGCGGTTGAGGATTGGCACTTTGCAGGCGTAAACCTTTGGCGATGGTAGACAGCCCCTGTTCAGTGTATTTCATTTTATTCCATGGCATCAGAGCATCGCGTCCCATTAAGGTTTGCGTGCTACCGAGATACACCAGGCTAAGAGGGTCTGCGCCGTGCGATTCAATTTGCTGATGGAGAGTCTGATACACAGGCTCGACATGGGAGGGGTCGCCTTCAGCCGCAAGATTGTACTGATCGATCAGTTGGTCACTGGGCGCGGCATACAATGGCACGCTGACCAGCAACAGCGAGGTAAACAATGTCAATTTCATGGCGGTCTTCCTTTTCGTCTTTGGTAACTCTCAGACTAAAAGACCCCCATGGGTGCCGCTGGACTTTGCGACCAACGGTGAATACACACCGTGAACGGCAGATAAACGGGACGAATGGGCAGCGTTCAGGCAATAAAAAGGGCAGCCGACGCTGCCCAGGGAATTTACAATGTAAATACAAGCTTGGTTTATGGCACACCGTGTCCTTTCGATGCCACCCATACCCGGAACCACTGCTCGCGGGTCAACTCTATGTCCAGAGCCGCCACCGCGGATTCCACGCGCTCGATCTTGCCGGAGCCAATGATCGGCAGCGGGTTTGACGGCAAGCGACGCACCCAGGCATAAATAACCTGATCGATACTTTTCGCACCAACTTCCTCACGGATCGCTTCCAGCTCAGCACGCACGCGCGCTGATTGCTCGGTTTCGCCGGAGAAAATACTGCCTCCACCGAGACAAGACCATGCCATTGGGCGGGTGCGCAGCGTCTGCATTTGATCCAGTGTACCGTCGTGCGCCACCTCAAAATTAAGCGGATTAATTTCCACCTGATTGGTCACCAGCGCTTTGCTCACTCGCGATTGCAACAATTCAAACTGACGCGGGCTGAAATTCGACACACCGAAATGTTTTACTTTGCCAACTTTGTGCAGTTCGGTAAAGGCTTCCGCTACTTCATCGGCATTCATCAGCACATCCGGACGGTGAATCAACAACACATCAATTTCATCCACCCCGAGGCGCTGCAATGAGTTATTCACTGACTCATAAATATGTGACGCGCTGGTATCGTAATGATTGATGCGACGTTGTGGAAATTGATCCGAGCACAGTTTGATATCACATTTGGTGACAATCTGAATCTGCTCCCGGACCACCGGGTCCAGTTGCAACGCTTCACCAAACAACTGCTCGCACTGGTAATTTCCGTAGATATCCGCATGGTCGACGGTGGTAATCCCCAGTTCAATGTGTTGCTTGAGGAACGTCAGCCGCTGCTGCGGTGTCATGCCCCACTCGGCCAGTCGCCAGTATCCCTGAACCAGCTCAGAAAACTCCGGCCCCTGAGGTGCTATCGCTACTTTCTCCACCATGACTTCTCTCCTGTAAAAATCTGCCCATACCTTATGCTTGTTTCAACAACGGCTCAACGTATACTGAGCACAAAATCGAACTGGAGTACGAGTTTTGAGTTTTTCTGAGCGACTGAAAAACCTGATTGGTGAAGAAAGCATCAGCGGCTTTGCGCGCCGTGTCGGGTTGTCCGAGGGGCTGATCCGAAAATACCTCAAAGGCAGCGAGCCAAGTCTGAGCAAAGCAAATCAAATCGCACAACGGGCCAATTGCTCACTGGAATGGCTGGCAACGGGGTGTGGCTATCTTTATCGCCGTGCGGAGGTGGTGGATATGGAAGCCTACCGCATTGCCTATCAGCATATAACCGGTCAGCCATTGGCAGACGAAGAGCAACAACGACTGATAGTCTCAGGCTATCAATACCTGCGCGCGCACAAACGCGCCGACGGTTACCTGGATGAATCGGCGATGATTGCCTTCCTCAATCGTCATCCTCGAGAACATCTGCCCGAATCAGACTAAGCTGAATCTGCTGTCCGTCACTGGTCAACTCTGCACGCAGCACAGGGCTCGGGCGATCCCACTGACTTAACGCCACCCATTGCTGGGTCATCGAGAGCGCACTGCCAGGCTGATTGATGAACGTCACCAGCGCTCTGTCTGCGGCGGCACGCCCCTGGCGCTGCACCGCCTGCCGAACGTCAAAACAACGCGTTTCAACACACGCACTTTCGATACCATATCCCGAGTGTCGCAAACTTAGCTGCAAATCAGCGTAGTTTGCCGGCGAATAAACCGCCCGCAACACTGCGCGTCGCAAGCGGTCGCTCGAGACAAACCATTCTGCTCTGACAGTGGTGTGCGCAAAGACAAAGTCATCACTGCAAATGCGTTCTCGTTCCTTCTCCAGTCCACAATCATACAAACGGCGATCCTGCTCAGCCATATCGACCGTCCATAACGGTTGCCGGATATCGACAAACGGTTGTAAGAAGTCCGGCGCGGCGAACAGTGACGGCGAGAACATCACCAGCCCAAAAACTGCCCAGCGGCACAGCAGGTACGCATGTTTTTTCACTGTTGGCTCCTTGTAGTTAGCACGTTCTAAAACCCGATTGAGGACGACCTCGATCGCGATTCAGGTCTCTTGGCATCTGGACTGAGCGGTATTGTTGACTCTCTATTCCATAAAGGACATCACACCATGTACAAATGTATTATCGTTATCGCGCTGCTGCTCACCAGCTTAACTCAGGTGCAGGCAAACGACGTCGGTTTTCTTCAGTTTCGTGCTGATAGCCAGACATCCCGGCCATTAGACATCAGCGTCTGGTACCCGACATCACAATCAACCCCTTACAGCCTGATTGCCGACAATCCGGCTTTTGTGGGCACTCTGGTCATTCGTGATGCCAGTGTCAAACCCGGCCGTTTTCCAGTGGTAATCCTGTCTCACGGATACCGGGGAAACTGGCGCAATATGAACTGGCTGGCAACACGACTGGCAGCATCCGGCTATCTGGTGACCGCTGTCAATCACCCGGGAACAACATCCCGAAACCACGCGCCTCAAGATGCCCGGCAGTGGTGGCAACGCCCGATTGATCTCTCACGAACACTGGACAGCCTGACTCAACACCCCCTCTGGGCAGAGCATATCGATCAGCGCGACATCAGTGTGATCGGCCATTCCTTAGGTGGCTGGAGCACTCTTTTGCTAACGGGTGCCGAAGTGGACCGCGAACAGTTGAGCCGCGAATGTCAACGCTCGCCAAACCCAAGAACATGCGGTGTGGCATCAGAAATGGGCTTGTTTGCCCGGCAAGACGACGAGCCACCACGTCACCTCCTGCGTGATGCGCGCGTCAAACGCGCGATCCTGTTGGATATCGGCCTGGCACACAGTCTGTCAGTGAGCAGCCTCAGGCAGATTGACATACCGGTACTGATTCTGGCCGCAGGTGTCGATATTGGCGATCTTCCCCAGAGCCAGGAGTCAGGCTTTTTATCCGAACACCTGCCTCTTCGCCACACCCGCTACCGGGTCTACCAACAGGCCATGCACTTCAGTTTCTTGCAGTTGTGCAAACCTGATGCCCTGACGATGCTTGAGCAAGAAAGCAAGGGTGACAGCATTATTTGTCGAGATGCTGTCGGCACACAACGGGCAGCTCTGCATGAGACAATCTATGAGGACATTACCGCCTTTCTGCACCAGCATCGTAGTCCAGCACCATCATTGTAAACTGGAGCAGCTATCGCGGCCTTGACGACGAAATGCACTGGGCGTGACACCGGTGAGCCTGGCAAATTCCCGGTTAAAGTTCGACTTGGTCTGAAAGCCGGCACTCAGATAGATCTCGGTAACGCTCTGATCTGTCGTAATTAAGAGCGTTTTAGCATGCTCCACCCGATAACGGTTGACGAATCGAGACAGGTTCTCACCATGAACATGATTGACGGCGCGCGAGATCTGACGTGCGGGGATCATCATCTTGCGCGCCAGGCGATCCAAGGTGAGATCCGTATCAAGATACCATTTATGCTCGCTCATCAGGGCATCCAGTCGGGCGATAATCTGGCACCGTGCGTCATCGTCGTTTTCCGCTGTCAGTGGCAACGGTTCCGGATCGGTGAAGTTATCGGGTGATAATACCGTTAGGGACGGCATAGTACGGCTGGCCAAAATCACCACCGCCACCAGTGCGGGTAACATCATCAGGTGTGCCGCAGACACAATCGTCAACACATGCTCGCCACTGAACACGGCAAAATCGATGGCCAACAATGCATCGACCAGCGCGGAAAATAGCAGTAACCCGGCGCCAAGCCGCTCATTGAGCACAAACCAGCGGCTGTCTTCCAATCGCACATACGCAGCAGGTTGTGTGGACAGTCGCCATAACGCCACGCCATACACAAGGGAAAGCCCCACTAGCGCCACATCAATAGGCCAGGGCCACCAAGGATATATGAACGATCCCAGCAGTACCGCCGCTGGGCCGGAAAAATGCCACCAAGACACGCTTCCGGCTCGGTGTGCCGGCACAAAGCAGCACCATGCCAGTACCGGAATCAATGCAGCGACGGCAGGTTGCAAAAATCGCAGCAAGGCAATGTCCAGACTCCAGCGTAATCCCACCAGGCTCAGCGACACGGCGCACACCAGCACAAATCCGCACACCGGCTTTCCACTTTCTGGCCGCCTGAGGTAAATCAGCGCGGCGACCAGCATGAGTAACAGTGAGAGCACCATAGGCAGGGGAATGTAAATCATGAACGTCTCATGTCCTTAACCAACGTCAAACATCCGTTATTTCATACTATTGCATAGCAGTCCGTCAAACCTATTGCACGCTCTACGCCGCCTGAAGCCGGTTTGTGAGCGACGGCAAATTTCGGGGCGTAGGCTCTGGGAAGGATGTGGCTGGTTCAGCCACGCAGTATCATGAGCAATGGATAACAATAATGACAGGGAATGAACATGAAACTGAAGGCTTTATCGATGGCACTGCTGCTGGCTTCGCCCGGTCTGTTTGCCTCACCCAACCTCACTATTTCAACCACCACCAACAGTCGCGATTTTCCACTGTCAGCCGAAACGCCGCTGGTCATCCCTCTGACCAAAGACAGCTACACGCTCAAAATCACAGGGGTGAAAGGCAACTGCCAGGCAAACGACGAACAGAAAGTGAAGTTCAATACCCCGATTGCACTGAACTGTCACCAGGCCACTGAGCTGTCGCTGCCCATCCGTTTCAGTGGCGATTACGCCTTTTATTATGATGCGGCAGCGCTTACGCTGACCTTCAAACGCCAGCCTAAACAGAGCTCGAAGCAAGAATTCAAAAGGCCTATTCCAGATGTTCGTTGTGAAACCTACGCGGGCGGCTCCGTTACCCTTCAACTGGGTGAGACATTTACCGACGGCACACTGCTCAGGGACACCCTGTCGGGACAACGCGTCACCGTCAAAGATCATCAGGTAACCCTAACCCCGTCACCCAGCAGTGGTGGGCTGATTTTACTGGAGCCGGCTGAACGCACCAGCGAGGAAGCCAGTTTCACTTATCACAATGCCAACATCTATTTTGTGATGGTCGATCGCTTCAATAACGCAGATCCAAGCAATGATCACAGTTATGGCCGTAAAAAAGACGGCCAACAAGAAGTCGGTACCTTTCATGGCGGTGATCTCAAAGGGGTGATCGCCAAACTGGATTACATCAAGAGCCTAGGCAGCGACGCCATCTGGCTCTCTCCCATCGTGGAACAGGTTCACGGTTTTGTCGGCGGCGGAGACAGCGGTAGTTTTCCTTTTTACGCCTACCACGGCTATTGGACGCGAGATTTCACCAAAATCGATCAGAATTTCGGCAACGAAGACGATCTGAAAACATTGGTCGATGAAGCACACAAGCGCGGGCTCAAGGTACTGCTGGATGCCGTGTTAAATCATGCAGGTTATGCCACGCTGGCCGACCTGCAACTCGATGGTATCGAGGTGGTCAACACCAGTCAGATGCCTGCCAGTTGGGCCGACTGGGTGCCGAAGTCCGGTGAAAACTGGCACAGTTACCACCAGGCCATCAATTACCAAAGCCCGGAGTGGGCCCAGTGGTGGGGAGCCGATTGGGTGCGTGCAGGATTGCCCGATTACCCTCAGCCCGGCTCCAGCGATATCACCATGACACTGGCCGGTTTACCGGATTTCGTTACCGAGTCCACACGCGGCGTCACTCCTCCCGAATGGTTATTGAACAACCCGGGGACTCGCGTGGTCCGCCGCCCGGACTATACCGTCACCGATTATCTGATTGAATGGCAGACAGACTGGGTGAAACGGTTCGGTATCGATGGTTTTCGGGTCGATACCGTCAAACACGTGGAAGGCGTAGTATGGAAACGCCTCAAGCAGCAGGCGTCCGACAAGCTGGAACAGTGGCGGGGGCAACACCACCTCAGCGGCGAACCGTTCTGGATGATGGGAGAAGTCTGGGGACACTCAGCTTATCGCAGCCCGTACTTTGATGACGGCTTCGATGCACTGATCAATTTCGACCTGCAGAAAAAGCTCGATAAAGGCGCGGCCTGTTTTAGCCAGATGGCTGACACCTACCAGAATTACGCCAATAGCATGCAGCAGTCCGCAGACTTTATTCCGGTCAGTTACATGTCATCCCATGATACGGAACTGTTCTTCGGCCGCTTCAAGTCATTTGAGATGCAGCGCAACGCCGCCAGTGCTTTGCTGCTGAGCCCCGGCGCGATTCAGGTTTATTATGGAGACGAAATCGGCCGACCTGTTGGTCCGTATGCGGATGATTTTCACCAAGGTACACGCTCGGACATGGTGTGGGATCTCAACGCACAACGTCAGGCCTTATTGCAGCACTGGCAAACGGTCGGCCAGTTCCGTCAGCGCCACCCAGCAATAGGCGCAGGAAGCCATACGGTAATTCCACAAAACAATGCTTATGTGTTTTCCCGCACATTAAATAAGGATAAAGTCGTAATTGCTTATGTAGGCCGTTGAAATCTGAAAAGACGCTATCCTATTAAGGGCTCGCCAAAAGCGGGCCCTTTAATATTTCTCAATATCTTACTGTGACTGAAACCGAACAATATCGCCTGAACTGGCACGTTCGAGCATATTTATCTGCATATTATGCAAAATAGAACTGGTCAAACCTGCAATTATTAAATTGTCGCTATGTAAGCTTTTGTTTATTCTCCCCTTCCTTTCAAAAAACTCAATTCCGGTCACATATTAATCAAACAGTTTCTTTGACATTCCGGTAACACAATTTTAACATCATTGAGAACTAACTATAAAAACCATGGTCCTTGGAGGTCCAACAATGAACATGAAGCACTATTCAACGCTCTCCCTGTGCATTCTGATGGCGACACAAGCCCATTCTGCGGGCTTCCAGGTTGCCGAGCACTCTGCATCTGGCTTGGGACGTGCCTTCTCCGGTGAGGCAGCCGTTGCCGACAATGCCGCAGTTCTGGCGCGAAACCCTTCTGCTATGACACTCTTCGATCGCGCTCAGTTCTCCGGTGCACTGACGGTGATCGATCCGGAAGTCGACGTATGGGATCGCACCAATGGCGAGTCCGCTAAAGATGTGGCACCAGTCCAGTTCGTTCCAGCGGCTTATTACATCAGCCCGGTAAACGAAAAGTGGGCCTGGGGTATCGGTATGTTCACCACCTACGGCGTTGCCACGGATTATCCGGACAACATTCAGGCCGGCGATCTGGCTGGTGATACGTCACTGATCTCGGTAAACCTTAACCCTAGTGTGGCCTACCGAATCAATGACAATTTCAGTATCGGTGCCGGTGTGAACCTAGTGTATGCACAAGCGGAACTGACACGTCACAAAGGTGCGTTGGCCCCATTTTTTGGTGGCAGTGCTTCAGACAAATTGATTGGTCTGGAAGGCGATACATTCGGCTGGGGCTGGAATGTGGGCGCCATGTATGAAATCAATCAAAATAACCGCTTTGGCTTCGGTTACCGATCAAAAGTGGATCTGGACTTCGACGATGGTGAGTTCAAAAGCTACGATTCTGGCATTGCCTCAAAGTCAACCGTCGACGGGCGCCTTGAAATCAGCTTGCCAGCCATCTGGGAAATCTCTGGTTTCCACCAAATCACCGAAGCGTTTGCCGTTCACTACAGCTACCAACATACCGACTGGAGCACCTTCACTGAGCTGAAAGCCACTTCATCTGACTGCAATAACGGCACAGCTGGCGAGTGTTTCCTCAAGAAAGAAGACTACGACGACAATGGTCGCTGGTCTCTGGGTGGCACCTACCAGTTTAACCAGAACTGGATTGGCCGCATCGGCTTTGCGTACGATGAACAGGCAGGTGAAGCCACACTGAGTATTCCAGACAGCGACCGTTACTGGTACTCGGCCGGCCTCACTTATATCTACAGTCAGAATCTGAGTGTGGATGCCGGTTTTGCTCTTGTACGGAGTAAAGATGGTTCGTTTAAAGAAACGGATGCCCTGGGTAATGAGCTGACCTTCGACTCTGAAGGTAACGCATATATCGGGTCCGTCCAATTGAACTACGCTTTCTAACCAGCAAGGAGCTCTCATCATGAAACACGGAATTAAACTTTCTCTGCTGACGGCTGCCTTGCTAATGGCAGGCTGTGGTGACAACTCATCCAGCAGCACCAACGAACCGCAGTACGAATCTTACATTCAGGAAGCACTGAGCCGCGATACGACGATTAAATTCGCCTTACAAGGTACCAATGCCAGTGTACCGCTACCCTCTTTCGCGCTAATGAATACCAGCGACGGTACGCTGGAAATTCCAACCGAAGGGGATGACGGACTCACCAACCCGCGTGCCTCAATGGGCACCATGGATGGCTGGTCCACGACCATGCCACTGCTGATGGATTTTGAGGGCGCAGGTCTGGCTGACGGACTGGTCACTTCCGGCATTTATCTGGTTGAACTGACCGACAGCATGACAGGCTCACCCAGCGTGAAATCAGTGCTGGTTCAGGGGACCGATTTTGTCGCTGTAGCGGATTCCGCCAGCGATCGGATTAATATTGTGCTGAGCAAAGACCTCAACCCAAGCAGCGAATACATTCTTGCCATCACCGATGAAGTCACTGACGTCAACGGCGATCCGGTGGGCACATCCAGCAGTTACGCCGCTCTGAAATCGAAATCCAAGATTTATGAAACCGGCGCAGTGGCATCCGCTCAGCAGGTCACTCAGGGTGTCGAAACCATCTTTACTATGGCGGGTATCGCGGACACCACTGACATCATCTATTCAACCTGGTTTAGCACCCAGTCTGTCGGCGACACGTTGTACGCCGTTAAAGGCGCAACTGCCACTGCGTTGAATCAAGACGGTGGCCTGGCCAGTGTCTGGAAAGACGGCGCCAACCCGAACAACGTCGATCTCTCGACTGCTTACGCGATGGTGTTCGGCACAACGCAGGACTTCAATACTGCCATCGATAACGACGCCGACTTCGACAAATACATTGACCCTGACGGCACTAAAAAAGCCGGCATTAAAGCGTTGTATACAGGCTCTGGTGCAGACGTGAATGTCACTCACGGACAAGTGGCGCTACCTTATTATCTTGAAACTGACGCCGACTGGAACAGCCAACCGATGGAATCAGCCATGCCAAGTCTGGCACTGATTAAAGAGGCGCTGGCTGATGACAACGAAAAAGCCATTATCGGCGCGCAATTGCTGGCGGCGGGCATTGATGCCACCAAACTTGCGACCGATGTGACGGAGCAGCTGAAACTGGTTGGTCTGACACTGACCAAATCTGACGGCTCTGTGCTGGACGCGGATCGTATTCTAACCCGCTACGCGCCGGTACCGCAGGTGAAATCACTGCAAAATGCGGAGTTCCTGCTATTTACGCCAAACGGCGGTAACCCGACCAATGTGGTGATTTACCAGCACGGCATTACTTCTGCGAAAGAAAACGCGTACGCTTTTGCGTTTAACCTTGCTCAAGCAGGCATTGCAGTCATCGCGATTGACCTGCCGCTACACGGCAGCCGTAGTCTGGATGACAGCCGCTCCGCAAACGCGGATGTACTGGCTTACCTCAACCTGAACAATCTGGCGGTAGCGCGTGACAACGTGCGCCAGAGTGTGCTGGATGTGCTGGGACTGCGCGCCAGCCTGGTCACGTCACTGCAAGCCGGTTTGCTGGTGGGATCACCACTGCAGTCGTTTAACCCAATGACAGGTTCCGAAGTAAAACTGCTGGGTCACTCTCTAGGTGGGATCGTCGGCACGACAGCCGTGGCGGCAGGCAATAAATCGCTCGGTAGCGATGCCGCGGACATGCTGTACAGCTTCAGTGGTGCGTCAATTCAAAACTCAGGTGGTCAGATCGCAAATCTGCTGTTGGGATCCAGCGAGTTTGGGCCGCAGATCAAGCACAACCTGACTTCAGCCCTGTCCGCTGACTACAAATCTTACGCAGACAGCAGCTGTTCCGCAGATAAACAAAAAGAGTGTTATGAGCAGTTTGAGTCAATGGCCACAGCAGAAACGCTGGCGACGCTGGCAGGTGGATTCAGCGAATTTGCTTACGCGGCGCAAACTGTGCTGGATACCGTTGATCCGTATACCAATGCGAGTAATCTGCTGACCTCAGACAAAGTGAACATTCCATTTTACATGACGGAAGTGGACCAAGACGACACGGTGCCGAACTCAGTGACCAACGCGCCGTTTGCCGGTACCGAGCCACTGGCTGCGAAACTGGGTCTGGCGACGGTGAATTCAAGCACCGCTCTTAGTGATGGAGCGGCAAGCTTTGTACAGTTTAACAGCACCGCGCTGCACTCGACATTCGTCGCGCCTCAGCAAAGCGATAACTCGGATCTTCCGAACTATGCGCAAATGCAGACCAGCAACGGTGAGTTTCTTGCAGCAGGGACTTTAGTCTCCGCTCCATCGGTAGCAACACTTAAATAAACTTGCTTGAATGGCATAAAGGCTCTCAATGAGAGCCTTTATTATTCTTTTGTCACAAATGCAAAAGAGGCCCGATTGAATCGGGCCTCTTTTTACCTTGGATTGTATGGCGGTTGAGTGATTAAGCGTTGCGACGTGCGGTCACAGCATCTGCCAATTGGCGCAAGACTTTCTCCGTGTCTTCCCAACCAATACACGCATCGGTGATCGACTGCCCATACGTGGATGCTTTTCCATCCATCAAATCCTGACGCCCCTCGACTAAATGCGATTCAATCATCACGCCGAAAATAGCCTCTTCACCCGCTGCCATTTGCGCACTGACGTCTTCCGCGACATTCATCTGACGCTGATATTGTTTTGAACTGTTCGCATGGCTGAAATCAATCATCACTTTTTGTGGCAGACCTGACGCCTGCAATTCACTCTTGATGGCTTGGACGTGCTCAGCACTGTAATTTGGCTCCTTACCACCACGCAGAATAATATGGCAATCCGGGTTGCCCGCGGTTTCAACAATCGCAGAATGGCCGTACTTAGTGACAGAAAGAAAATGGTGAGAAGCGCCGGCAGAACGAATCGCATCAGAGGCGATCTTGATGTTACCGTCGGTGCCATTTTTAAAGCCCACCGGACAGGACAGACCCGATGCCAACTCACGGTGTACCTGAGATTCCGTTGTACGCGCACCAATGGCTCCCCAACTAATCAGATCTGCCACGTATTGCGGTGTGATCATATCCAGAAACTCACTTGCCGTTGGCATGCCCATATCGGTCAGATCCAAAAGCAGCTTGCGTCCCATCCGTAGGCCGTCGTTAATTTTAAACGTATCATTCAGGTACGGGTCATTGATCAGGCCTTTCCAACCCACGGTGGTACGAGGCTTTTCAAAATAGACGCGCATCACCACTTCCAAACGGTCCCCGAGTTCATCACGCAGCGTTTTCAGGCGCTTACCGTATTCAATCGCCGCTTGCGGATCGTGTATAGAACAAGGCCCAATGATGACTAACAGACGGTCATCATCGCCTTTCAAAATTTTTGCAATCGCTTCTCGGGATTGAAACGTGGTCGAAGCAGCAGTCTCTGTCGCAGGAAACTTCTCTAAAACCGCAACTGGCGGCAATAATTCTTTAACTCGGTTAATTCGTACATCATCAGTTTGAAACATGCTTACTTCTTCCTATATTGCGGTGGTTGAACTCATTTGCATTAAAATTGATGCATAATTGTTCAACTCTGATTATTCCTCTTCCCTGTAACTTATCCATTAAAAACCAGACTCGCAACCATTATTTTAAAAGAAAGGCAATATAACCAAATCATTTACACAAACAAGTTGATGTAAAAATTAATATACAGCAAGGAAAAGGCTTTAAAATACCGAAAAATGTTACGAATAGACTCTAAAAATTGCAAAAACACCTATTTCACCATCACTCTTTTCAGGTACTTATCAACGTAAAAATTATTGAGAGTACGCAGTACTATACATACT
>NZ_WXWP01000337.1:0-20994 GCF_009904765.1 Vibrio sp. V39_P1S14PM300 | reverse complement strand
TGTACGAATACATCGAATGGTCGTGGGGCTGGTATATTGCCCTACTGGTTTTACTCACTCCACTCAACCTGTTTTTTCGTGAATCTAAAGGGCAACGCAGCCAAATTCGCTTGGACCGCAACATGTTCGCCTGCTTTGCAGGCTCAGCATTCTGGTCCGGTATTATTAACCTGGCAATAGGGTTTCTGTAATGCGCTCCTTTCCGCTGCTTCTTTGCCTGATACTGGGGGTAACTGCACAAACGGCCGTGGCAAACAGTGTTGACGTACCGCCGGATATCGCATTTTCATCCTGTGTCCTGAAAAAGCAGGACGAATCCACTCACCTTGGGCTAAGTGGCGATGAACTTTATTACCTGTCGCTGTTAATGTGCAAACAAGAAGAGAAAAACTACACCACCTTTCTGTCTAAAAGTAGCCGTGATCTCGCCGACCATGATCGTCAACTCAGCAGCCTGAAGGCTTCGTTGATGGAATCCGCGCAATTGAAGACCATCATTTATAAACTCAATCAACAACCCGCCCAATAACAAGCAGCAGTGCCGTTCAGGCAATCACGACCTCAACGCCGCGTTCAGCAAAATCCTGAATGCAGCTTTGGGGAAACTGTGGATCGGTAATCACTTTGTCGAAACAGCTTATGTCCACAGCATGAAAGGGCGCTACCCGACCATATTTGGAAGAGTCACTCACCAGGTAGTTACTCTGCGCCGCCGCAATAATCGCCCTTTTGACTAAAACCTTGTCTTCACTCGGTGTGGAAATTCCACGCAAATTCCACGACGAGGTGGACACAAACGCCAGGTCGATATTCAACTCCCGGAGCAGGCTGGCGGCTTTGTCGCCGACACAAGACTGGTTAAAACGGTCAATTTTTCCCCCGGTGTGGTACAGCGCACAGTCGGAATTGGCCATCAGGTAAGCCGCAATTGCAAAATCATTGGTAATCACCGTGAGATCATGCCGCTGCGTCAGTTGATGGGCAATCTCAAGCGTAGTCGTACCTGCGTCCAAATAGATTGTGGTGTGTGGTCGAATGAACTCCGCAGCACACTGACCGATTCTGACTTTTTCCTCCCGCTGCTTGGCAATCTTGTCGTCGTGCGGCAGCTCAATATGGATCGACTCAGTCAGTTGCACACCTCCTGAAACCGACATAACTCGTCCATCGGCCTCCAGCTTCGCAATATCACGGCGAATGGTCATGTGTGACACATCCAGTTGCTGCGTCAGTTCATTAATGCTGATCACTTGCTGATTACTCAGCAACGCCAGAATGGCGCGTTGACGTTCGGCAGGAATCATTTCTTTTACTCTGTGGTAATCAAACTGGCAAAAGCATAACACGTTATCGAACATCGATGTGAATATTTGTTAAACCTGAGAAACACATTCTCTCTAACTCATTGTTATTAGCTGTTCAGGACCAACTTATAGTCTTTTATTCACACATCCTCACAAGTGACAATTTAGTCAATGTTATTTTTTGTGATGAACATGGCAGTAATGTTTCAATCAATAGCTAGAATCACAAACATGAACATTAATTCACAAATTATAACAAAAGAGGATGGTGCGATGCACAAAGTACAATCGGTCGCCGTGATAGGGCTGGGCTCCATGGGAATGGGTGTCGCGCAGTCCTGCCTCCGAGCCAATTTTGACGTCTACGGTGTGGATGTAAACCCACAAGCGCTGGAAACGCTGGCAACCAGTGGCGCTACCGCCACAGCAACCAGTGCGACCGCATTTGCTCACGACCTGGACGCCGTTATCGTTTTGGTAGTGGATGCCCAGCAGGTTCGCCGTGTGTTGTTCGAATCGGGCCTGGCTGCAGCGCTCAAACCGTCGACTCCGATCATGGTGTGTGCAACTATCTCGGCAGAGGATGCCCGATCGATCGCGGCAGATCTGGCCGATTATTCACTGCCGATGTTAGACGCGCCCATATCAGGTGGGGCCGTCAAAGCCGCCGCCGGAGAACTGACCGTCATGGCGGCTGGCGCTCCGAGCGTATTTGAGCAACTGGAGTCCGTGTTGTCCGCCGTCGCCAGTCAGGTTTACACCGTGGGCGCAGAGATTGGCATGGGATCAACCGTCAAAATTATCCACCAATTGCTGGCCGGTGTGCATATCGCGGCTGGGGCAGAAGCCATGGCAATGGCCGCACGAGCCAATATCCCACTTGATTTAATGTATGACGTCGTCACACACGCAGCGGGTAACTCATGGATGTTCGAAAACCGGATGAAACACGTGGTGGACGGTGATTACACCCCCAAATCCATGGTGGATATCTTCGTGAAAGATCTGGGACTGGTGACCGACACCGCCAAATCGCTCCATTTCCCACTGCCTTTGGCGAGTACCGCACTCAATATGTTCACCACCGCCAGTAACGCAGGTCATGGCAAAGAAGACGACAGTGCCGTGATTAAAATTTTTCCAGGCATCACATTACCAACGAAGGAGTAATCCCATGTTATTAGGTGTCATCGCAGATGATTTCACTGGTGCGACGGATATCGCTGGGTTTCTTGTCGCCAATGGCATGAAAACCATTCAGTTGAACGGCGTTCCTCAGCAAGAGATGTCACTAACCGCCGATGCGGTGGTGATCAGCCTGAAAAGCCGTTCCTGTCCGGTCAACGAGGCCGTGTCGCTCTCGATCCAAGCGCTGCACTGGCTGCAAGCGCAAGGCTGCCAGCAGTTTTACTTCAAATATTGTTCCACGTTTGACAGCACGCCACAGGGCAATATCGGCCCGGTAACCGATGCACTGCTCAATGAGCTGGGGGAATCGTTCACCATTATCTGCCCATCACTGCCCGTCAACGGCCGCAGCGTGTACCAGGGACACCTGTTTGTTCAGGGCGAGCTGCTCAACGAGTCCGGCATGCGCCACCACCCGGTCACGCCAATGAAAGACGCCAATTTAATGCGTCTGATGGAAGCGCAGGCACAAGGCCGGGCCGGATTAGTCAACTATCAGCAGATTGAGCAGGGCGCTGAGACCATCGCGGCACGTTTCGATGCACTCAGACAGCAAGGCTACCGCTACGCTGTGGTCGACACACTCAACGATGCACATTTGGCATCGATCGGGCGTGCATGCCGCGAGCTGAAGCTGATCACTGGCGGATCCGGATTGGCGGCTGGTATCGCGCAAAACTGGGCGAACGCGCTGTCGGATCAATCTGTGGCCATGCAAGCCGGACAACCTGGTTCAGGCAGCACTGTCATTCTGTCCGGCTCTTGCTCCGTCATGACGAATCGCCAGGTCGCCGCCTATCAGTCTCAAGCCGCTCACTTTGCACTGGACGTGAAACAGTGTTTGTGTGAGCCGGCCTATATCGAACAGGTACTGGACTGGGTGATCTCCCATCTGAACGATCCACTGGCGCCAATGGTCTACGCCACTGCACAGCCACACACGCTGCACGCGATTCAGGCTGAATTTGGTGCCCAGGCGTCCAGCCAGGCGGTAGAGCAATTTTTCCACCATCTGGTACAACGCCTGCAACAGCATGGCGTGAGCAACTTTATCGTTGCCGGAGGGGAAACCTCGGGTGTGGTCACTCAAAGCCTGAACGTCGGAGGTTTTTACATCGGACCGCAAATCGCCCCCGGAGTGCCTTGGGTCAAAGCCATCGATCAGCCGCTATCACTGGCCTTGAAGTCCGGCAACTTCGGTGATGAACACTTCTTTACTAGCGCACAAGGGTTTATCCATGACTGAGCAACAATTAAGAGAACAGATGGTCAGCCTAGCCCGCTCAATGTTTGAACGCGGCTACGCCACGGGCGGTGCCGGCAATCTCTCTGTGAAGCTGCCGGACAGCACATTTCTCACCACACCAACCGGCTCGTCGTTCGGTCGCCTGAACGCCGACACGCTGTCCGTGGTGGATATTGATGGCCAGCATCTCTCGGGAGATCGTCCCTCGAAAGAGATCGCCTTCCATCTGGCGATCTATCGCAACCAGCCCGCTTGCAATGCGATCGTGCATCTTCACTCGACATATCTGACCGCTTTATCGTGCCTGGAAGGGCTGGACCCGAACAACGCGATCCGTCCATTCACACCCTACTATGTGATGCGGATAGGACAGTTACCGGTGATCCCTTATCTGCGGCCAGGGGATCCTCAAATTGCCACTGAGCTCGCCAACCGGGCAGCTGACTACCGGGCGTTCTTGCTCGCCAACCATGGTCCGGTCATCACCGGGACCGATCTGTGTGATGCCGTCGACAACGCGGAAGAGCTCGAAGAAACCGCCAAACTGGCACTGATGCTTCGCGGTCAGACTATTCGTTATCTGACTGATGCGGAAGTCGATGATCTGAAAGGAAGGGGGAAATAATGGCCCGTTTTGCTGCCAATTTAACCATGCTGTTCACCGAGCAGCCATTTTTGCAACGTTTTGCTCTGGCTCGGCAAGCCGGGTTCAGAGCGGTAGAATTTTTGTTCCCTTACGCTTACGAGGCCGATGCGCTGGCACATCAGTTGAAAGCGCACCAGCTCGAACAAGCGCTGTTTAACCTGCCACCAGGCGACTGGGACAACGGCGAACGCGGTATCGCGGCACTGCCAGGACGTGAAGAAGAGTTTCGCCACAGTGTCGACACCGCACTGCACTACGCCACAACGCTGGGCTGCCCGAAAGTACACGCCATGGCCGGCATTGTTGATCCGCGCTACAGCCGGGCCCAGCACCTGGAAACGTTTGTCAGTAACATCCGCTACGCAGCGGATAAATTCGCCGAGCACGATATCACTCTGCTGATCGAGCCGCTCAACAGCCGGGATGTTCCCCATTATTTGATCGCGCATCAACGCGATGCTGCTCAGTTGATTGAGCGTATTGCACACCCCAACGTCAAGCTGCAGTTTGATGTCTATCACGCACAAATTATGGATGGCGACCTGACGCGCATGATCGCCGATCTGGCACCCGTAATCGGCCACGTGCAAATTGCTTCAGTTCCATTGCGTCACGAGCCCTCAGAAGGAGAAATCAACTATCCGCACATCTTTGCCGCGCTGGACAGCGCTGGCTATCACGGCTGGATAGGCTGCGAATACAACCCGAAATCAGGCACACAAGAAGGCCTGGGCTGGTTAACCCCATACCTATAACAGGAAGTACACACTAGCAATTACGACAAGGATAACCCTATGAACATCGTTATTACCGGTGGCGCCGGATTTCTGGGCGCCATGCTGACCCAAACCTTACTCCGTCGTTTTCCCGACATTACATCATTGAAGGTCGTCGACCGGGTGGTGCTGGCAGAATCCGCACAAACCGACCGCCGCATTGTGTCTGTGGTGGCAGACATCACCAATCCGGCTGACGTTGAAGGACTCATTGATACCGAGACAACCCATGTCTTTCACCTCGCGGCGATCGTCTCAAGCCACGCAGAAGAAGATTTCGATCTGGGCGTTAAAGTCAATCTCACCGCTACCCAACTGTTACTGGAAAAGTGCCGTCAGGCTAACCCGGCCATCCGCTTTGTCTTTTCCAGTTCACTGGCGGTGTTCGGCGGACAACTTCCTGCCGTGATTGAACCAATGACGGCCACTCAGCCGAGTTCATCCTACGGCACTCAAAAAGCCATGTGCGAGCTGCTGGTGAATGATTATGGGCGTCGCGGTCTGGTCGATGCCATCAGCGTACGCCTGCCCACGATTTGTATCCGTCCGGGCACACCCAACAAGGCCGCCTCATCGTTTGTAAGTGGCATCATTCGTGAGCCACTGAAAGGCGAAGGCGCCAACTGCCCGGTCAGACAGGATCTGCCATTATGGATTTCCAGTCCCGGCACGGTGATCGACAATATTATTCACGCCAGTCAGCTATCAGCCGAACATATCACGGGTTTTCGCACCTTCAATTTACCCGGCATTCAGGTCACACCAGCGACAATGCTGGCGGCACTGGCAGATGTGGCCGGCCCGCAGCGGTTGGCCCTGGTCAGTAACGAAACCGACCCAGCAATCGAACGAATTGTGGCCAGTTGGCCTCAAGCCTTCGACAACGACAAAGAACGGGCGCTGGGTTTTCAAGCTGACCGCGACTTCCCGACAATTCTGGCGAGCTACCTGAGCCAGTACCCAATCGCAGAACAGGAGGCCGTGTGATGTTACCTATTTCCGTTATTGGTTTGATTATCGCCGTGTTTGTGTTGATCTACCTGGTGCTTCGTACGCGTGTTCACGTTCTGATTGCCATGCTGGGTGCTGCCTGTATTGCGGGTTTGATCGGCGGTCTGAGTGTCGATGAAACCATGGCCGCCATCAGCAAAGGTTTTGGCGGCACGCTCGGCGGCATCGGTATTGTGATCGGGCTCGGGGTAATGATGGGCGCGATTCTGGAGACCTCCGGCGCTGGCGAGTCTATCGCTTACCACTTTATTAAATGGCTCGGCAAAAAGCGGGAAGAGATGGCATTGGCGATCACCGGTTATATTGTCAGTATTCCGGTGTTTGTCGACAGCGCACTCATCATTCTCTACCCCATTGCCAAGTCGCTGGCGAAAACATCTCAGCGTTCAATTCTGACGCTGACCGTGGCACTGGCCGGTGGTTTGGTGGTCGCGCACCACTGTATTCCGCCAACACCTGGGCCTCTTGGTGTTGCCAGTATCTTCGGTGTCGATATTGCCTCAATGCTTGGGTTAGGTCTGTTGATTGCCTTGCCGTGCATCTACGGCGTAGTGATGTACGCTCGCTGGCTGGAAAATCACTTTCCGGAGTACATGACACCGCCGCCGCTGGCACAGGAGTCAGACGATTTACAAAAAGTGCATGACGACTACATGGCATCAAAAGCCTCGAAAAATCTGCCGTCGCTGACCAAGTCGATCATGCCGATTGTGGTACCGATTATACTGATCCTGATTAACTCTCTGATGTCGCTGGCAGAAAAACAGCTGGGCATCGTGGGCCTGTCGGACAGCACCGCTGGCGCAACGATCAGCTTCCTCGGTCACCCGGTGATCGCGCTGTCTATCAGCACGTTGCTGGCCGTCTACACCTTGACTCCGTACCTGGATAAAGCCACCACCACCCACAAACTGGAAGAAGGGATTTCTACCTCAGGCATCATCCTGTTGGTTACCGGAGCCGGTGGCGCACTCGGCAGTGTGTTGCGTGAATCCGGCGCTGGCGCCGAAATCGCCAACCAGATTGCGGCCTTGTCGATTTCACCCATTATGATCCCGTTTATTATCGCCACACTGGTACGGGTGATTCAGGGCAGCGGCACGGTGTCGATGATCACCGCCGCCTCCATTTCCGCCCCGGTTCTGGCCGAAATGCAAGGCATCAACATGCTGTTTGCAGCCTCTGCCGCCACGATGGGCAGCCTGTTTGCCGGCTATTTCAACGACAGCCTGTTCCACATAGTCAACCGCTTGATGGGCGTAACGGAAGTGCGCAAGCAACTGGTCATCTGGACCGTGCCCACCACGATAGCCTGGGCCATCGGTGGCACGCTGGTGATGGTCCTTAACCTGTTGTTCGGTACGCACGGTAGTTGGTTCGACCCAGTGCTCCCTCTGTTGGTGCTGGCTGGCTGTGTCTATTTCGTAAAGTCACAAAGTAAATCGATGCAACACAGCGCCGCGTAAACCATCGCGGTGTAGTTTCACCAACGAATAAAAAGCCCGATTTACAGTATAAATCGGGCTTTTTCTTTGTTAGTTCAGCTTATTGCAGTTTGTAGAACAGCGTCGCCAATGGTGGAAGGCTCAGTGGTAATGAATGCGCCAGACCCTGACTTTCAACCGCCTCGGTACGTAATTGTTGCGACACCGCATAGCCGCTGCCATGGTATTTAGCATCATCGGTGTTGAGCAGCAGGTGATACTCCCCCGCCACCGGCATACCCAGATGGAATACGTCATGAGGTACTGGGGTGAAGTTGGTCACCACCAGAATCCGCTCGCCGTGCTCGCTGATACGCTCATGAGCCAGAATGCTCATTTTCGCTTCATCTTGCAAGCGCCACTCAAACCCACGAGGCTCACTGTCGAGCTCAAACAGCGCGGGTTGTTGACGATACATATGGTTCAAGTCACGAATCAGAGCCTGAACGCCCTGATGGCGCTCAAATTGCAGCAGGAACCACTGTAACTGGTCATCGTGATTCCACTCACCTGTCTGACCTATTTCAGCGCCCATGAAGTTGAGTTTTTTGCCCGGCTGACCATACATATAACCATAGTAAGCACGCAAGTTGGCGGTCTGCTGCCATTCGTCACCCGGCATCTTGTTGTGAATCGAGCCTTTGCCGTACACCACCTCATCGTGTGACAACGACAAAACGTAATTTTCACTATGCGCGTACACCAGTGGGAACGTGATGGTATCGTGATGATATTTACGATGGATTGGATCTTCTTTGATGTACGCCAGACTGTCATGCATCCAACCCATGTTCCACTTGAAGCCAAAACCTAAGCCACCAGCAAAGGTTGGGGCAGACACGCCGGGAAACGCCGTCGACTCTTCTGCAATGGTCATGGCGTTCGGGAAGTATTTGTACACTTCCTCGTTCATCCATTTCAATGTCGCTATTGCATCGTAGTTTTCATTACCGCCATCGACGTTCGGCACCCATTGATCATGGCTACGGGAATAGTCGAGATACAGCATGGAAGCCACGGCATCAACTCGAATACCATCGATGTGGAATTGTTCAAACCAGTACAACGCATTGGCCACTAAGAAGCGACGGACGTGCTCGCGCCCCATGTCATAAATATAGGAATTCCAGTCCTGATGCCAGCCACGGCGCGGATCCGGGTCGTGGAATAACGGTGTGCCATCAAAGTCCGCCAGACCGTGATCGTCTGATGGAAAATGCGCCGGAACCCAGTCGAGTACCACCCCAAGGCCTGCCTGGTGGCACTGATCGACAAAATATTTGAAATCATCTGGTGAACCGTAACGGCTGGTGGGGGCAAACAGTCCGACCGGTTGATAGCCCCAGGAGCCGTAAAACGGGTGCTCAGAAACCGGCATCAGCTCAACATGGGTGTAACCCAGATCAACCAGATATGGGATCAGTTGGTCAGCTAATTGGCGATAGTTGAGAAAATCGCCGTTGTCATCCCGTTTCCACGAACCGGCATGCAGCTCATAAAACGACAACGCCTGTTTGCGTTTTTCGCTGATTGGGCGGGATTGCCAATTGGCATCATGCCATTGATAACGTTGGTGGTTGTAGGTCACCGAAGCAAACGACGGATACTGCTCAGCCTGAAAGCCCCATGGATCCGCTTTATGCGGCAGGCCTTTTCCGTCAGGCCCCTTGAGTTCGAACTTGTACTGAGCTCCCTCTTCCAGACCCGGAATGAATATCCCCCACACACCGTAGTCCAGGCGCTGCATCGGGGTACGACGACCATCCCAATTGTTGAAGCTGCCGATCAGACTGCACGCCGACGCGTGCGGCGCGTAGACCAGAAAGCGGATACCGTCGATCGACTGACCACCGCGCTCTAACGTAACGAACTGTGCGCCCATGTGATGATACATGTGTTTCGGTGTGTGCAGATCATCATATTCAGCGTACAATTCATGGTACTGATACGGGTCATCCAGCAGTTGTTCCGTCCCGGCCCAGTCAACCGCCAGTTGATAGTGTGTGAATCTCAGATCACGTGCGGGTTTCAAAACGAATCCGGAGGCATCTTCGCGGGTTAGCTCAATTCTGTCTTCGCCCTCAATCACCAAAGACACGCGATCAGCCCCCGGCATCCACACGCGCAAAGCGCCCTGCTCAACCGTCAGATACGGCCCTAGAAAACCAAACGGGTCAGCAAAGGCCGCTTGAGAAAGCTGGTTATAGGCGTGTGTTTTTTTGTTATCAATGCTGTTGCTTTTCTTCAAATTCTTTCTCCCTAACCTGGCTGTCCTGCGGAGGCGTTTATCTCTTCCATTTGATAAAAAGCCCGCTATTTAGCGGGCTTATCTAGCGTTTGTCTATCTTATCGAAGTCAGTGCACGCATTGAGTGACACAGCCGATATTTTTCCATCTCACCGCCCGTCACCAGAGGAAATTGCCCATCTGGCGGAAACCAACAGGGATTTGCCCAACAGCGCCTCCCTGCCAGTTGGGGGTTACTTAGACGCGCTGGTGCGCACGTCGGTCAAACGCTGAGCGATTCGATTGACTTCCGGCTTGGCAAACACTTCGTCGAGATTCATCGACAGTTTGCGACGCCAGTTCGGATACTCGTTCACCGTTCCTGGAATGTTGACTGGCTTGTCCATTTCAAGCCAGTCTTCCAACTGAACGCTGAGCAATGTTGATGCGCCAGATGCCACGTGCAATTGCAGCGCTTCCGCCAGGTAGTTATCCATCGGCACGAACTGCGCATCGCGGCCAATACCGGATGGCAAATTGTCGTGCCCCGCCACCGAGTCCAGGATCCCCTGCTTACTCTTGAGGCGGTCATCAAATAGACCTTTGAGCTGCTCTTCATCTGGGTACAATCCCAGCTCCTGACCCATTTTCAGATCGTCACAGTGCCAGAAACCACGCAGAGTCGGCATATCGTGGGTACACAGTGCCGACATCGACTGCACCGGATAATGCTTCGGAGAAATATAACCGCCGTCTTCTTTGGAAGTTTCAAAGAAAAACACTTTGTACGAATGCACTCCGGCGTCACGTAGAATGTCCACGATTTCATCCGGCACCGTACCTAAATCTTCACCGATCACGCTGCACTGGTGGCGGTGAGATTCCAGTGCCAGAATCGCCAACATGTCTTCGACCGGGTAGTAGATGTACGCACCTTTGGTGGCGTTTTCACCTTTTGGAATCCACCACAAACGCAGCAAACCCAGCACGTGGTCGATGCGCAACGCACCACAATGTTTCATATTGGCACGCAGCAACTTGATGTACGCATCGTAACCGGTCGCCTGCAGCACCTGCGGGTTGAGTGGCGGCAACCCCCAATTCTGACCCAGAGGACCCAGAACATCCGGCGGCGCGCCGATGCTGGCGTCAAGGATCAGATTACCGTCATCGGCCCAGGTTTCAGCACCGGAATCGGCCACACCCACCGCCAGATCGCGATACAAACCAACCGACATCCCCTTTTCTTCTGCCAGCAGCTGTGCTTCGTTGATTTGTGTGTCCGCCACCCACTGCAGGTACATATACAGATGCACCTGATCCTGATGTTCTTCAATGTACTTCTGCACCGCAACGCTATCAAAGCGGCGGTATTTTTCCGGAAACACCGGCCAGCCCCAGACGCTCATGTCCTGGGCATGCAAATCAGCATGCAGCGCATCAAACGCCGCCTGATGCAGCAGGCTGTCACCGCCCTCTTCCACAAAGGCCAGGAACGCGCGGGCCCGATCGCTGTTTTTCTCCAGATGACGCTTTTTAAATTCGGCGAACAACATCGGCAGAACGCTCATTTTCAGCGCCGCCACTTCGGTGTAGTTGACCCAGTGTGAATCGCGGGCTTTTTGCAGACGCTGTTGGAAGTCGGCACTGCCGACTTTCTGCTGTGCTTCAGCACTGAGCGCAAACTCCGCCACCGAGCTGACATCAATGTACAGAATGTTCAGCCAGCGACGTGACGACGGGCTGTACGGGCTCGCGCCTTCCGGATTCGCCGGAAACAGGGAGTGAATCGGGTTGAGGCCGACAAAGTCACCGCCGCGTGATGCGATATCAGACACCAACTGTTTCAGGTCGCCAAAATCGCCAATCCCCCAGTTATGCTGAGTACGCAGGGTGTACAGCTGCACACTCGGTCCCCACATTTTTTTGCCGGCGAGCATCGGCGACTGCTTGTAGCAGGCTTGAGGAGCAATGATCAACGTCATTTCATACGGTGATTTACGACGCTTACGGGAAATAAACAGCTTGTGGTAGCCCCACGCCAGATCCCCCGACAATGCAAACACTAAAGGGCCACCCTCATTGCGTTCATCGCGAACGATTTGTGATTGAAGATAGCCTTCAAGTACCTCTCCCTGCTCGGTTTCCAGACGCCAGCTGAACTCGCTTTCACGAGCACTCACGCCCAAGTAAAGCGGTACTTCCACCGCTTCACCATCACGCAGGACCAGCACCGGGTCCAGCACGTCTTTGCGGTGTTTTTTCTCCGCAGATTTCAGCAGGGCATCGTCGCTGGTGGTGTCGTAGCCCAAAGACGCAAGCAAGCGAAGGAGAGTTTCATCCTCAACCTTCGCTTCGTCTCCCCACGCACTCACGTAGCTGTCGGCCAGTCTCGCCATTTCAGCGACTTGTTTTAATGCATTATGTTCTTTCATCGCTCTCTCCGAAGGACTGCAATAACCTTCAAATGTAGGGTGTTATGATCTGTGATCAGTTGTATCGTTATAAGTGACAGAGCCAAGGCTCTTCGAGCCTTGGCTTATTTGGATTAACGGTGAACCGCTTCCAGTTTCCAGATGTTATTCACGTAATCGCGAATACTGCGGTCGGAACTGAACTTGCCGACCAATGCGGTATTCAGTATCGCTTTCTTCGCCCAGCCCGCCGGTTCGCGGTACTGTTTGTCCATGTCCTCATGCGCTTTGACATAAGAGGCAAAGTCCGCCAGCACCAGATATGGATCGCCGCCGTCGAGCAGGCTGTCATAGGTGGCTCTCAGCTTGCCAGGTTCGCCCGGAGTAAATTCATCCCCCAACAACAGATCCAGCGACGCTTTGAGCAACGGGTCCGCGTTGTAGTAGTCATAAGGGTTGTAGCCGGACGCTTTCAGCGCTTCGACCTGATCCACTTCCAGACCGAAGATGTAGATGTTGTCATCGCCGACTTCTTCGCGGATCTCAACGTTGGCACCATCCATCGTCCCTATCGTCAATGCTCCGTTGAGCGCCATCTTCATGTTGCCGGTACCCGAAGCCTCTTTACCCGCCGTCGAAATTTGTTCGGACACATCCGCCGCCGGAATGATGATTTCCGCCATGCTGACGCGGTAATCCGGAACGAACACCACTTTCAGTTTGCCGCCGATACGAGGATCGTTGTTCACTTTATCGGCAATCTTGTTGATGGCGTAGATGATCTCTTTGGCCAGATGATAACCCGGTGCCGCTTTCGCCGCGAAAAACACCACGCGCGGCGCCATGTCAAAGTCCGGATCGTTGATCAAGCGGTGGTAGAGCGACAGAATGTGCAGCATATTCAGGTGCTGACGTTTGTATTCATGCAGACGCTTGATTTGCACATCAAAGATCGCATTAGTATCAAGATCGATCCCCATGTTGTCTTTGACCCATTTCGCCAGACGCTCTTTGTTCTGCTTCTTCACCGCCATGAACTGTTGCTGGAATCTGGTGTCATCGGCGTACTGCGCGATCGCTTCCAGCTGATCCAAATCTGCTGGCCACTGATCGCCAATCTTTTCTGAAATCAAAGCTGACAGGCCTGGGTTACAGAACTTGAGCCAGCGACGCGGCGTGATGCCGTTGGTCACGTTTTGCAGGCGGGTTGGGTACAGTTGATCAAATTCCGGAAACAGGTCACGTTTGACCAGTTCAGAGTGGAGCGCCGCAACACCGTTGACTGCGTAAGAGCCGACCACACACAAGTTGGCCATGCGAACCATACGGTGGAAACCGTCTTGAATGATCGACAGTTTTTGCTGTTTGGCTACATCGCCCGGCCATTTCGCCCGAACTTCCTGCAAGAAGCGGTGGTTAATTTCGTAAATGATTTCCATGTGACGCGGCAACAGACGCTGGATCAGAGACTCGTCCCAGGTTTCCAGTGCTTCTGGCAGCAAAGTGTGGTTAGTGTAGGCAAACGTTTTAGAACAGATCGCCCACGCGTCTTCCCATGACAGTGATTTGTCATCCAGCAGAATGCGCATCAGCTCTGGGATCGCAATCGTCGGATGTGTATCGTTCAGTTGGATGGTTTCAAACTTCGGCAGCGAAGCCAGGGTATGGCCTGCTTCTTCATGACGACGCAGGATATCACGCACCGACGCAGCACTGTGGAAGTACTGCTGCATCAGACGCAGTGTCTTGCCTTTTTCATGGTTGTCATTCGGGTACAACACTTTGGTGATGTTACCCGCGTCAATCAAGGCGTGCTGCGCTTCAAAATAGTTACCATTGTTAAAGCTCTCCAGCGAAAAAGGAGCGATCGCCTGACATTCCCACAAACGCAGCGGGTACACCGTGTCACTTTCATAACCGACAATCGGCAGATCCCACGGCATGGCTTTTACAGACATCCCCGGTACCCAACGACGTTTCTCTTTGCCATTCTCCTGGTAAACATCCACGTGACCGTAGAACCCGATTTCCTGCGCCAAATCCGGACGCGCCACTTCCCACGGGTAACCCTCAACCCCGCACCAGGCATCCGGTGCTTCTTGTTGATGACCCTGTTTAAACGACTGCTTAAACAGGCCGTATTCATAGTGAAGGCCGTAACCGACGGTCGGAAATTCCTGAGCTGCCAGCGAGTCCATGAAACACGCCGCCAGACGACCCAGACCACCGTTACCGAGTGACGGATCACGTTCCTCCTCCAGCAGATCGGTCAGGCTCTGCCCCAGCTCTGCCATAGCATCGGTGATCTGTTGGTACAATCCGAGGCTGATCAAGTTATTGCCGGTCAGACGGCCGATCAGAAACTCAAGCGACAGGTAGTTCACGCTCTTAGCATGACGGATCTTGTCGTCTTGTTCGGTTTGCAGCATGTCGAAGGTGGTCATTTCCGCTAAGGCACGGCCCATAGCCAGATACCAGGCCCGGCTGCTCGCATGCTCAACGGTGGTTGCGTAGGTCGCAGAAAGGTGCTTTTTCACACTCGCTTGGAAAGAAGCTTTATCAAAGTGTTTCTGTTGCGCAGGTTTCATGACGAAATCTCACTTACTTTTAGTTTTAATCCATCTGAGACGTATCGTGCATCGACAGTGCAATCGAAACATCCTCCTAAACTTTGGCAGGAGGAGGATGAGGGCTCAGGGCGTAGAGGGCGGATACAACACAACTCAGTGATCCAACTCTCATAACTGCCGCCATCGGACAAACGCAGCAGTGAGTCAGATCACAACACCAACGCATTGAGCATACATTCAGAGTGTGACGCGCAGGTTGAAGGAAAAATACACAAATGAGCAGAATACTACACAGATCACATATTAAGGCGTCATTTCGCATCGCCAACCACCAAACCGGTGTAACCAATGGCGCAAAGGGACGATTCAAAGCCAAACAAACTTGATCAAACTCACATTTACAGGGCGTAGAAGCACCAATTTTGTGAAACGAGCAAAAATCTCGTCCTCGATCAATAACCGTCACCAGCGACTTCCAGTACCATCTTAATAATTCGGTCAGTAGATAGTTCTACTGACCTTGAGGACTGATTTAATTAGGGGCTGAAATTCAACCATGTGGATTCCTTCTAAACTGACCCGGCCGGGACGCCTGCATAACGCCATTGTTCGCCCGCGGGTTCTCGAGCTGCTACAGCAGGCACCCTGCTATAAACTGGTGCTATTCCGCTCCCCAGCGGGGTACGGTAAGACCACCATGGCAGCCCAGTGGCTGTCGGACAAACCGAATGTCGGCTGGTACAGCATCGACGAAAGCGACAACGACCCGTTCCGCTTTATGAATTACATGCTGCAGGCACTGAACAAAGCCACCCACTTTTCCTGCCCGAATGCGCAGAAACTGGCGGAGAAACGCCAGTTCTCTTCGCCGCACTCTCTGTTTGGCGAAGTGTTCAGTGAAATGTCGGACTTTCATCAGGAGTGCTATCTGGTACTGGATGATTATCATCTGATTGCCGACGACGATATCCATGAAGCCATGCGCTTTTTCCTCAAGCACATGCCGGATAATCTGACGCTGGTGGTCACCAGTCGAGCGGCGCCTCCCTTAGGCACCGCCAATTTGCGTGTCCGCGATCTGATGATCGAGATCGGTCATGAATTGCTGGCATTTGACACCGAAGAAACCACCCGCTTTTTCAATCAACGGGTCAGTGATGGGATTGACGATACCACCGCCGACAATCTGCGCTCTTATGTGGAGGGCTGGCCGTCTGCGTTGCAGTTGATCGCATTACAAGCGCAGCATCAAAAGCGAACCTTGATCCAGTCGATGGAATCCGTTTCCCAGTTCAATAATGCGCATCTGTGGGACTACTTGGTCGAAGAGGTGTTTGATCTGCTGGATCTGGAAACCCGTCAGTTTCTGATGCAGTGTTCGGTACTGGACAACTTTAACGATGCGCTGGTCTGTGCCCTGACCGGACGCGATGACGCCCTGAGTATGATTGAATCGCTCAACCGTTTCGGTCTCTTCATTCATCCGCTGGAAGGTGAACAGAACTGGTACCGCTTCCACAATCTGTTTGGCGAATTTCTCGCTCACGAACGCATGGCGCGCATGCCACAAAAAGAGCTGGAGCTGCATAAAGCCGCTGCCAGCGCCTGGTTGGCACAAAATGCGCCCCATCAAGCGTTGCGTCACGCTCAGAAAGCCGACAACTCACAGCTGGTGGCCGATATTGTCACCCAGTACGGTTGGCAGATGTTCAATGGTGGTGAACTGCGAACGCTGGAAGCGGCGATAGAGTCCCTGACCCCGGAGCAGCTCTACAGTGAACCGAAACTGTGTATGTTGCAGGCCTGGCTGGCACAAAGTCAGCACCGCTACAATGATGTCGGTGATCTGTTGCGCAAAGCCGATGAACAGATGCGCGCGTTTAACGTGGTACTCAGTACCAAAGAGCAAGGGGAGTTCAACGCGTTGCGGGCTCAGGTTGCCATCAACCAGAACGAACCGGAAAACGCACTTGAGCTGGCTGAACTGGCGCTCAGTCAGCTGGACAATACCATCTACCGCAGCCGCATTGTCGCCACCTCTGTGGTTGGCGAGGTGAATCACGTGCTCGGGCAGCTCAGCCGCGCCCTGCCAATGATGCAACAGACCGAAAAACTGGCGCGTCAGTATCAGGTCTACCACCAGGCGCTGTGGGCCATGCTGCAGCAAAGCGAAATTCTGATCGCGCAAGGTTACGTTCAGGCCGCGTATGAGGTGCAAGACAACGCCTTTAAACTGATTGAAGAGCAACACTTACAACAGGTTCCACTGCACGAATTCCTACTGCGCATCCGCGCTCAAATTCTGTGGTGCTGGAACCGCCTGGATGAAGCTGAAGAGTGCGCTTACAAAGGTCTGGATGTGCTTGGCAATCACGATCCCAGCAAACACCTGCACAGTTATTCGATGCTGGCACGTATCGCCATAGGCCGTGGTGAACTCGACAAAGCCGCAAAATTCATCGATCAGATTGTCCACCTGATGAAGCAATCCACCTACCACGTGGACTGGACCGCCAACGCCTCTCTGTCGCTTATCTTGTTCTGGCAGGCACGCGGGGATCTTGATGCCATCCAGCAGTGGCTGGCCACCACCAGCCGGCCACAAAAAGCCTGCAACCACTTCACCCAACTGCAATGGCGCAATATTGCCCGCGCCTACATCAATCTCGGTGAATTTGCTAAGGCGGAAGAAACACTGGCCTTTTTGCAGCAGGAAGCGCAGGAATATCAGTTGGTGACAGACATCAACCGCAACCTGATCGTTGAAGCCGTCATGGCAAGTACCCGTGGCGATGAAGACACAGCGCGCAGCAAGCTGAAAGAAGCACTGGAGATGACCAACCAGACCGGCATTCTCGGTAATTTCCTCGTCGACGGTGCCAAAATTGGTCATCTGCTTGAACGCCTTACCAGCCGCGCCGAACTCGGCGATCTCGAACGTCACCGCGCTCAGCAGTTGATGAAAGACATCTCCACCACTCAGCGCAGCCGCTCTGTGCATTTCGATGAGGAGTTTGTTGAAAAGCTGGTCAACCATCCGAATATTCCGGAACTGGTGCGCACCAGCCCGCTGACGCAGCGAGAGTGGCAGGTACTCGGTCTGATCTACTCCGGTTTCAGTAATGAGCAGATTGCGCAGGAACTGGATGTGGCTGGAACGACAATCAAAACCCACATCCGTAACCTGTACCAGAAGCTCAATATCGCCAACCGGAAAGAGGCGATCCGCACCGCAGAAAATCTGTTGCAATTGATGGGTTTTTGACGTGCAACATCCCTACCCTTAAAGCAAAAAAGCCAGCCATTACGCTGGCTTTTTGCTCTCGTGGCGACTTAACGTACAGCCGGTAAACTGGTCGCCTGCATGTGAATTTCCGCCTCCCAGGAAGGTTCCTGGCGCCACTGCTTCACCACACCACGGTTCGTCATCCACACCGTCGCCTTGTCCGTCGCATCAGCGAACACGGTTTCACTGTACACCTTACACGCTTCAAACGTGCCGGCGGCCACGGTGACACGCTCGCTCCCCAGATATTTCTCACCATAGGTAAAGCGGCGTGATGTCAGTTGCTCAACCGGCGTCTCTTCCACTGCGTCCAGGATCTGGCCAAGTGTCACCGTCGCAAACTGACCGTATGAGGTCGTCACGCCCAGTTTGACCTGCTCTTTTCCGGTCGATGCTGGCAAGACCACTTTAACGCTGCCCCACCGCTCGGTTTGCACCGGATCGTGTCCATTCAGACCAAGAAAAAGTCCGCGTCCTGATACTGCTCTTCAGTAAACACGTGGCTCCCTTTTGCATCATAGCCGGTGACCACGGTTTGGGTCAGACCAGCCTGACCCAATGCGGCAGGCAAGCCTGTCACGTTGCTGTCGGTCAACCAGGAAAACTGGCTGCCAGCATGCTCAAAACGATAAACAAAATCCGTCATCGCGCCGTCATTCTGCCACGGTACTGAGCGCTGTACGGCGTACACCAGCCGATCACCGATCTGAGCCGTATATCCAGCGTCTGGCAATCCATCAAGACACGCCTGTAATGTCATCGGTTGTGCGTAATTATCGAGAAGAAAACGCATCCCTTCACGGTCAAACACGTACTCCTCTCCGCCGCTGTGCGCCTGCACAAAATGCGTAACCCGCACGAAATCATCGACCACAGACAGGTAGGCTTTATTGTCGGCAGAGTTAAAGTTACTCCAAGTGGTCTGAGCGGCGAGTAAAACCGGCAGTGTCACTTCTCGCAGAGTAACCCCATTGACACGAATATCTTGCCAGGTGCCGGTGGCGTCGTAGCGCGCATACGGCGTGCTCCAGTCCCAAGGCATGGAGTAGTACACCACTTGGCCGTCACTCAGCAGTTGGGCATACACTCCTCCGGTTGCCACACCGCCCATCGGGATCAGATCGGCATTCGCAAACGTGCCAGCGCGGTTACTCTCATCTTGTGAGGCCGTGGCGGCCAACGTGGTCAGCCAGGTATCCTGGCCATCTTTAAAGGCACTGAGCCCATTACACATACCGTTGAGTTCAGCCATTCTCGCTTCATCACACCAACGGCCTTTATTAAACGAGTAAAAGCCGTGACTCGCGTTGCTGCTGGTGAGTTGGTACGCTTTCATGTTATCCGGGAACGTCAGTGTTGTGGGCAACACATCCGCCCAGACACCGTTACCACCCTCTCTTTGCAACAGGGTACGCACATTCACGCCACCGACATTCAACTGCTTGGCGGTGATAATTTCATTCAGAACCGAGCTGCCCTTCACCAGTTCCAGTGCATTATCGTCCAGCACTCGAACCTGGACAACCGTGTCGTCCTCGGCGCTCCAGCCTTGATCTGTCAGTACCATCTGTCCACGATCGCCTTTCGGCTCCGCGGGTACAAATTGCCCACGGGCATAATCAAAAACCTGTTTAGCGTCTTCCACCTCGCCATCGCGGCTCAGCGACAGCTTACCATACTGTACAGAGCGGGCCTCATGATCGGCAGTTTCGCCGTCCAGCCAATACAGGCCACCAGACGAGAGCAGCTTCGCAAGATCCGCGCTAACGGCTTGCTTGTCAGCCTGATGCGCTTTGATCTTTTCCACCAAGTTCGAGCGATCCAACCCAATATGATCACGGTTGATGCCGGAGGCGATCGTGTGCGCCGCAAACTGATCACCCGCCGTCGCAATTTCACTCACCACCGTGGTCAGTACCCGGCTGACTTCTTCGTTGATCAATGACGCCAGCGCCTTCGCACTGATGCCTTCCCCTGCCGCGACTTGCGCCAGCCCCTCGTGGTTTTCCGCCATTATCGAAGCCGTAACCTGCGCCACGCGATGTAGCGTCTCATAGTCCGCTTGCTGTTCAGCAGTCAGCTCCGCTGACGCCTTGGCCGCAATGTAATCACGGCCAAGATCCAGACTCAGTCCCAGCGTTTCCTGAACGCTTGCCGTGGCCTGCTCCAGAGAGCGCCCGTTTTCAATCTCATGCTGGACTAACGTGGTGAGCGGGCTGACAAACGTCGCTCCCGGCGGCGCACTCAGGGTGTAACTCTGACTCAGAACCACATCCGGGTTGTCGGTGTCTATGGTTTGTCCAGCCACCACTTCAATCAGTACAACCCCTTGCTCAAGCTGTGTCTGCGTCAGAGCATCGAGAGAAAACTCGCCGCCGTCTCCGGTGACGGCGGCAGGCTCACCGTCATCACAAACTTTGTTGTTATTGATATCCAGACACGCGTTGGCACCCACTAAATACCCGTCTGCGGCTTTGGCACTGAGCGAGTACGTTGCGCTCTGCCCACCGTCCGTATTTCCTGCTTCGGAGCCACTACTGTCACTACCACATGCCGCTAACCCAAGAGCAATCGCCACCGCCAAAAGTGAACGTTGAGAATTCATCCTGTTTCTCCATAATTAATCATCGATGAACATTCTTTCTGTGAGGCGTGCATTCAGACAAACCACTCAACGCCGTGAGTGAGTTGCATTTTTTTTGAGTGCACCTCACAAAAATATCAAATCTCGTCAACGTTCAAATAACGGTAAATGTGGCTTTCGCGAGCCAGTCGTCCTCGATTCAAATCAGTTTGCGTGTCATATCTAATAAATTGATATTAATGATAAAAACAACAAAAAA